>JALEPA010000267.1 GCA_022766515.1 Lachnospiraceae bacterium
AGCAACAATCCAATGTATTATTTAGCCACAAATGTTACAAAAAAGCTTGACCACAACAATTTATAGAGAGTTTGGATGGAACCCTTTAACTTACCCAGAGTGATACCTTCAGATCGACCTAAGGCTATACCTTCGGATCGACCTAGTGTAATGCCCTCAGATCGACCTAAGGCTATACCTTCAGTTCGCCCAAGAGTAATGCCTTCACTTTTTCCGATGGCGATTCCTCGTGCTTCTCGTTCTTCCAACTCATCATGAAATAGTTCGCGTAGTGCCTCACACATCGTAACATTCCCTCCTTTATAAATACTCTGAAATAGCTCTGTGTTATGTTGCAGCATGATAGCCAGCATGGCATTGATACAGTCGTCGGTTTTCTGCGTGGAGGAAGACCTTGCGGCAAGAATAAATTGCTCGATCTGTTGTCGTGATAAAGTCTTCCTTAAGGATTGCAGAAAAATATGTTCTGCTCCGGATAACTCGGATAATACAATACATTGTGTGGGCGGGAAGCCTTCTTTAATAATGTAATAGATACCCGGATATTTTGGGAAAATCTCATATCCATTTTGCGCAAACCATCGAAATAGCTTCAAAGGTTTGCGGGCACGGACAAAAGAGATCGTGATAGATCGAATATCGATCTGGTCTACGGTGTCGCCTGCGCTTTTGAATAAAAAAGCGTAGGAAAGTGTTTTGAAATAGGTGTCCACATTGAGTGCAGCATCCTCTGACTTGTATTCAAAAAGATTGTATTTTTGAAACAAAGCACCAATATTGTTGTGCATGATATGTTCGTTCTTCTTGATCACGATCAAATCAACGAGCATAGGTTTGCGGCTCAATGGGTATTCCTTCTGAAATTCCAGCGCATCCGAATCGTTCTGAAACTCCAGCTCCAAGGCTGCGCAAAAAGCGGGATGCCATTGGAGAGCGTTGCTCTTTTCTTGCGTCATCTGACTCCTTTCTGATATTATAGATGCCCTTGCTTAAAAAAGCAAGCAATGTAGAGAAAAAAATACAAAGAATTCATAAGAAACATATGAATAATAAAATATAGCATAATTAGTACATGGAGATATGTCAAGAGAAAACTGAGAATATTGTTGCTGATATAATGACTATTATGTGGTTATTAAATGATTTTTGAGGCAGGAAAGTAGAAAAGATTATACAAAAATTGTGAGTGGATTTTACATTTTTCCGCAATCGTGTTATACTAAAAAATGCAATATTGGGGAAATAGATGGAGGAGAATGCTCTGAAAATGGGCGGCTTGGAGGTTACTATGATAGCAAATCAGGTGTTACAAACAAATATTGAGGGCTTGAAAAATATCACAAGAGTGGATATTTGTGTCATGGATACAGAGGGAAAAGCGCTGGCAACCACGATCGATCATGTGGAGGAATATCAGGAAGCGGTTATGGCTTTTGTAAATTCTCCTGCTGATAGTCAGGTGTTGCAGGGATATCAATTTTTCAAGGTGTTTGATGAACATCAACTGGAATATGTCATTTTGGCAAAGGGTGACAGTGATGATGTTTATATGGTTGGAAAATTGGCTGCTTTTGAAATTCAGAATCTGTTGGTGGCTTATAAAGAGAGATACGATAAAGATAATTTTATCAAGAATCTCTTACTGGATAATTTGTTGCTGGTGGACATTTACAATCGCGCGAAGAAGCTGCATATTGAAACGACAGTGCGCCGAGTTGTCTTTTTGATCGAAACGAAAAACGAAAAAGACGCCAATGCATTGGAGACGGTAAAAGGATTGTTTGCGAGCAAATCCAAGGATTTCATTACGCAGGTTGACGAAAAAAATATAATTTTAGTAAAAGAAGTAAAGCCAAACGAGACTTATGCAGATATGGAAAAAACGGCAAAGGTCATTTTGGATATGTTGAATACAGAGGCAATGACTATGGTGCATGTTGCGTATGGAACGATGGTCAACGAGATCAAAGATGTATCGCGTTCCTATAAAGAGGCAAAAATGGCACTTGATGTTGGGAAAATTTTCTACAGTGATAGAAATGTTATTGCATACAGCAGCTTGGGAATCGGTCGCTTGATCTATCAGCTTCCAATGCCTCTTTGCAAGATGTTTATCAAGGAGATATTTGGAGATAAATCACCGGATGATTTCGATGAGGAAACGATCGCAACGATCAACAAGTTTTTTGAAAATAGCTTGAATGTATCGGAGACATCCAGACAGCTGTACATTCACCGAAATACACTCGTATATCGTTTGGATAAATTGCAGAAAAGCACCGGATTGGATCTGCGTGTATTTGACGATGCGATTACATTTAAGATCGCTTTAATGGTTGTAAAATATATGAAATACATGGAAAACTTTGAATATTAGACTGAAAAGTGCGGAAAGCCCCAGAAATGGGGCTTTTTTCTTTGCTTTTCTGAAAAAAATTACAAAAAAAGTTACCAAAGTTTTCCTCTGACTTTTGTGGATAATATACAAAAAGTAAGATAATAAATGACAGTTGCTCGTTTTTATTGCGATTATTTCAGTGTATTTCGAGGTTCTGAAAAAGATGTTTGTTGTAAAATTCTGGAAAAAAAGTTGTGCATGCCATGTGATATGCTTTAGAATTATATAATGCAAAGGAATATTGAATATTGTTTCTTTGTATGTAGACAATCATGGGAAAAAGAGGTAAAGAAAATGTACAAGAAAACATGTAGAAAATTGACATGTGCATGTACACTACCCGTAAAATGAAGGAGGAAATGAAAATGAACAGACAAAACAAGAAACGAATGTCATTGTTATTGGTGTTTTGTTTACTGATAACAATGGGTGGTTTTGGAAACCTTAAATGGGCAAATGCAGCGGATGCCACTACGGCTGCGGCAGATGCAGAAGCAACGGAAGAACCAGTGCCTACAGGTGTTCCGAATTATACTGCAGAACCACAAGCTACGGGAACCGATGACGATTTCCGCGTTGGCATTTCTTATGTGTCTAAGGATTGGAAAGAGTCACATATGACAGATTTTACCACAAATCAGGTAATGCAGATTACGGAAGAAGGAAATTATTCTATCAGCTATACTGTGGGAAGTGATTACAACATGGATATGCTGTGGTTGGATACAAACCTATATCAGGGGTCATTGGTAGAAGTGGATGTCACAGGTGTGACAATTACATCTGCAGATGGCACTTCCAAGAGCTACACCGTTGACAATGGTGGATTGAAGGCTCCGGGAAGCCTGTGGGGATATCGAGATTCTAGCAATTATAACAATTATGCGGCTACAATCGTAAATCAGTATTTGCATTATTACAATTATACTACCAGTGGACATAGCAATTATAATGAAAAATACACAGAGTATGGTTTCAATGATACAGATACGATCAATATGTTTGATCAGACACCGATAGAAACAAAAACCGGATCTAAGGTTACCCTTGATTTTACTGTTGTAAAAGAGGAAGATCCTATAGTGCATGGTACACCAAATTATAGTGCCGAGCCACAGACGAAAGGAACAGATGAGGATTTTCGTGTAGGCTTGACATATATATCATCAAATTGGACAGAGCAAAATCTTACAGACTTTGCAACAGAGCAGACAATGCAGATTACAAAAACAGGAGATTATACTATTTCTTATACGACAGCAGCAAATGATGATATGCTGATGTTTTGGCTAGACACCAACTTGTATAAGGGAAGCAATCGAAGAGTTGATGTTACGGGCGTGACAATTAGTTCTGCAGATGGTGAGACGGTTAATGAGTATACTTTGGCAAATGGCGGGATTCAAAATCCGGGAAGTCTGTGGGGTTATCGTGATGGCGATTCTTCTGAAAATTATGCAGCTACGGTATTAAATCCTTACATGAAATATGCTTCCTATATTCTGCCTTCGAACACGAATTATAGAGATGAATATAAAAATTGTGGATTTACATACAGTGATCCTATTAATATGTTTGCGCAGAATGTGAAGACATTAGGGGAAGGAACCAAAATTACGGTAGCGTTTACGGTGCGTGCAGACAAAACTACTGGAACACCGATTGCTTCTCCAGAGGTTTCGGAAGAGCCAACTAAAGCACCGGTCGTTTCAGCGAATCCAACGGAACCGACAAAAGATCCGGAAGCTACTAAGAATCCATCAGTTACACCGATTGCTCCAACAGAACCGACTGACGGCAAGAATGCCAATGATGTTGCAGCAATTAATAAGATCATTGCGGATCAGAGAGCAAAAGGGGCGACTGTAAGTGAAAATTTGGATGATACCAATCAGTATACTTGGAAAGACGGAAGACTGGTAGAAATAAAATGGATTTCCAAATGGGAGTATGATACAACAGATTATAATTTATCAGAGGATATTTCATTCAATGATTTAACAGCATTAGAGACTATTGATTGCCGAGGAAATCATAATTTGACTGCAATTGAAGTTAGTGGTTGCACTGCATTGAAAACACTACATATCGCATGTACTGGTATTAGAGACTTGAACTTAGAAAATAATGCAGCACTTGAGACATTAGCATGTTATCGATGCCCAATAACCAATTTGAATGTCAGTCATAACCCGGAGTTGGAGAATTTAGAATGTGGCGAAACTCAGATTAAGCATTTAGATGTAAGTAAGTTGGCAAATTTGCAAAAACTTTCCTGTGGCGGTTTGGAGATTGAAAGTTTGGATTTAAGCAATAATAAGAAGCTGGAAACATTATTTGTCGATTTTGCCGAGCATATTAGCAGTATTGATTTATCTAATAATGTGGCATTGAAAGAGTTGTACTGCAGTCAAGCAAAGATTACAAGCTTGGATGTCAGCAAAAATATAGCATTGAGCGTGTTGGGCTGTGATAGGACCGATATCACAAGTTTAGATGTCAGCAAAAATGTCGCATTGGAATGGTTGGACTGTGAGGGGACCGATATCACAAGTTTAGATGTCAGCAAAAATGTCGCATTGGAATGGTTAGAATGTTATAAAACAAATATTGCAAGCTTAGATGTTAGTAACAATATAGCATTGGAGCGATTGTACTGTGATGAAACAAACATTACAAGCTTAGATGTCAGTAAAAATGTAGCATTGAAGGATTTAAAGTGTAGCAAAACCAAACTTACAAGTTTAGATGTCACTCATAATACGGAACTGGAGTCTTTGCACTGTGAAGATACAGGAATCTTGTATGTAGATATCCGACAGTGTAGTAAAATGAATGAAGACGATGTGTACAGTAACCACTTTGTAATGGTTGTACATGACGAAGAAACTGCCAAGCAAGTGCCCGAGTGTATTGCACTTCACAAAATCATTGCAGAGCAGAGAGCATTGGGAGCTGATATTGATGATTACTGGGATGGTGAAGATTATGACTGGGAAAACGGTCATTTGACAAGGATTGGCTGGTTGCAGCGAGGCTTGAAAGGAAAGATTTCATTTGCAGGATTACCGGCATTGGAAATAATCGCTATCAGCGGAAATGAGATAACGGAATTGGATGTTAGTAATAATCCTGATTTGGTGGAATTGGAATGTGAGGACAATAAGATTACCAGACTGGATATACGAAATAATAAGAAGCTGACAAAATTTACCTATGATGATGGTGTTAAGGTGATTCGTACAGATGATGATCTGGAGCCAAGTGTAAAGCCGAGTGCAGCACCAAGTGTGACACCGAGTGTGGCACCAACTGCTCGTCCAACGAACAAGCCTCAAAAGACTACTGCTCCGGCGGCAGTGGGTACGACACTGAAGGATAAAAGTGGTTCGTATAAGGTAGTATCTTCTAATAAGAAGCAACCAACGATTTCCTATGTACAATCAGCAAAGACAAAGGCGGCAAGCGTTACAGTGCCGGATAAAGTGACGATCGGTGGTGTGACATACAAAGTAACAGCCATCGCACCAAAAGCTTTTGCAAATAACAAAAAGCTGAAAAAAGTAACGATCAGCAAAAACATTACATCCATCGGTAAAAATGCGTTTGCCGGATGCAAGAAGTTGAAGAAGATCACGATCAAATCAACGAAACTAAAGAGCAGTTCTATTGGCAAAAATGCCTTTAAGGGAACGGCCAAAAACCTGATTGTCAAAGTGCCTAAGAAACAATATAAGACATACAAAAAGTTCCTGAAGAAAAAGGGAAATAAGACGATCAAGGTAAGAAAATCATAATTTAAATATGCAAAAAGATGGAATAATGCGGAGATGATTCGCATTGTAACGATCGGGCTATAAAAATATGTCCCGAACCAAAAAATCGCTTAGACTTGAGGTTTAAGCGATTTTTTGACTTTTTTGAAAAAAAATTACGAAAAAAGTTACCAAAGTTTTCCTCTGACTTTTGTGGATAATATATAAAAAAGTAAGAAGATAAATGACAGTTGCTCGTTTTTATTGCGATTATTTCAGTGCATTTCGAGGTTCTGAAAAAGATGTTTGTTGTAAAATTCTGGAAAAAAAGTTGTGCATGCACTGTGGTATGCTGTTCTCATTGATGAATGTGAAGAAATAGTTGATACTGATTCTTCGTCAGACAATCAGAGTGATATTAAGGAGGAAAAAGAGATGCAAAAGAGAATTGGGAAAAAATGCTTTGCAGGGTTGCTTGCAGCAACGCTGGTGTTGACAGGAGTACCTGTACAGCATACACAGGCGGCAAAAGCAGTGAAATTGAGTAACAAAAAAGTTACTCTCAAAGTAGGAAAGAGTAAGAACATATCTCTCAAAAACAACAAG
>JALEPA010000272.1 GCA_022766515.1 Lachnospiraceae bacterium
GTATACATGGCATCTGAACTGAGTATGATCGGATAGGCATCCTTGAGGTTGTTATCTTTTGCCGCACAAGAGGCGCAGACCAGTCCACCAGCCTGTAAGTACAAGGTATTGACCTCTTTTGTTCCACAATGCAGGCATTGAAACAACTCCAGCAATTCTCCCTCGATCATCATCAGGCGCATTTCATAAATGACGCGGACCAAAGGCAACTCCACTCTGCCATGCATGACTGCCCGCAGCGTCATATACATTAACATCAGTTCCTGTGATGCCTCTACATTCTCTCTCGTAAAATATCGTGCCATTTCTGCAAAATAAGAGCAGTAGCATAGAGCATCGTAGTCTTGCGACAATTCACCAAACTGTGTCTGAATGGCACCGCTTTGCAGGCGGTAAGAGTCTTTCCCCGGATACAGTGTGAAAGTTCCAAAGGTAAAAAGGATCGTACAAGCAGACAGGGCGCTGTTTGGTCTTCTCGCGCCCTGTGCAAATGCAGATATTCTTCCCAATTCTTTGGTGAGTATTTCGACTCGTCTATCGTACTCTCTCAGCGGTGATGTCTGTAAGATCATTCCCGTCACCGTTATGGTCTCCCGCATTTTTTACTACCTCCTGTGGATTCACACTATCCTTCCACATGACATTTTCCGCCAATGCCATGCCAAGTGCACTTCCGTCCATCATATTTCCGGCACTCATCTGTCCCGCCTGTCTGCAATATGCCAAATAATCAGCCACTTTACCGGTATCTGTAAACTGTTCCCACTGCTCCTTATTGTCCATTGCTCCACCATGCCTTTCCCTGCAAAAATCATCCTGCAGCTTTTGTAACTATCATGGTGTTTTTGACTTCCGTCTATGCTGGTAACAATTGGCGAAAGTGAGATGATAACGGTGTTTATAGGCTTTTCCAATTTTGTCCATTAAACTATGGCAGCTACCGGCAAAACACTACAGATCCTCGTAATCCGTCTTGCGATACCCAAAGTTTTTGATCAAAAAGTCGCTGTCACGCCAGTCTTTTTTGACCTTGACCCACAATTTCAGATTGACCTTACAGTCCAGCAATGCTTCCATGTCTCTTCTTGCCTCAGAGCCGATCTTTTTGAGCATAGCCCCCTGCTTGCCAATGATGATTCCCTTGTGCGAATTGCGTTCACATACGATTGTTGCATCAATGTCGATCAAACTTCCATTTGGTCTTTCATTCATCTGATCGATCGCCACAGCGATTCCATGCGGAATCTCATCATTCAAGTTGCGCAGTGCTTTTTCCCGCACGATCTCGGCTACGATCTGTCGCTCCGGCTGATCTGTGATCGTGTCTTCGTCATAATATTGTGGTCCCTGTGGAAGATACTTCATCATTGCCTTTAGCAGATCATCCGTATTTTCTCCGCGAAGAGCTGATACCGGAATGATCTCTGCAAAATCCACAATGTCTTTATAGGCATCAATAAAAGTCAAAATCTCTGCCTTTTCTACCGTGTCAATTTTATTGATCACGAGAAATACCGGTGTCTTTACTTTTTGCAGCTGCTCTGCAATGTGACGCTCTCCTGCTCCAATGAATGTGCTTGGCTCTACAAGCCACAAAATCACATCCACTTCCCGGAGTGTACGCTCGGCAACAGATACCATATACTCTCCCAGTTTATTTTTCGCCTTGTGAATACCGGGCGTGTCCAAAAAGATGATCTGTCCCTCGTCACAAGTATAAACAGTCTGTATACGGTTTCTGGTCGTCTGTGGTTTGTTGGATGTGATCGCGATCTTCTGTCCGATCAAACGATTCATCAAAGTCGATTTTCCCACATTTGGTCTGCCGATCAGTGTCACAAAACCGGATTTATAATTTTTCATTTCTGCCTCTCTTTCTTTCGTAACTCCGTTTCCATGAACGAAAGTCGCCTACTGCAATGGCTCGATCTTGTCAAACAGCTCCTTGGCATCACGGATATGCTGTTCATTACCGATCACACAGACTACACCGTGCTCTGCCACTTGACCGATCACTTCTGCCGTGCTGCGGATTGCCTCCACATCGCATGCCAGTACCTGATCACGCTCTCTCTGCAGATCTTCCTCTGTCACACCTGTCAGATAAGCTGACAAAGAGCGTTTTCCTTTCATCAGTGGTGTCAATGGCGTATCCATGCCACTGATCGTACCGATGATCGTCTTCGTGATCTCTCTCTCTTCTGCCGTGTACTGCGCCAAATACTGTTTTGCCTGTTTGTAAATTGCAAGCGTATCCTCCAAATTCGGATCACGGTAAGATGCAAAATATCCTTCTCTTTCACGGTTAAATCGACATCCCACGCCATATGCTCCACCTTTGACGCGCACTTCGTTCCACAGGAAGTCGTAGTTTAACAAATGTCTTACCACTTGCAATGCACCCATATTAATGTTGTCTACCTGATCAAATTTTCCTGCTACCGCTACATACTGGATCTCTGCCGGTGTAGTAAATCCTTCGGTCTGTACCACTTTTTCCGGACAGAATGTCTGCAATACACTCTCCTCTGCCGGAGCAGACTCAAACTGCTGCAAACGATCCATAAATGCCGGAAGTTCTTTCTGCAGCGCAGCATACTCTTCTTCTCCACCTGTGATGGAGATCATCATCTTATTCTTTCCAAAAAGCTTATGCAGCAATTCTTTACAGCCTTTTGCCAAACTTTCTTTTTCTTCCTCAAAGTGCTCATCTAACTGCACCAGATATTGGTAATATCCCATACCACCGGAACGATCATTCTGCCATGCACTTTCTGATACACTTGCCAATGCTCTTCCTGCTGCCGCCTGATGTCCCGCTGACATCAAACGCACTTTCAGTCTGGAGCGGCTTTCTGCTACGACTTCACGCAAATGTTTTTCATCCGCAAAGACCGTCTCAAACATCATCTCTGCCATCAACTCCAACGCCTTGTGTAATTGGCTGCGAAGCACTTTGGTCGAAACAACAAATTTAAGCTGATAATCATCGCTGTGACCGGTACGGCAATAAATACCTACATCTGCCGCGATACCACCGGTATAGAAATTTGTCTCCGTATCAAATTCCCGGTATCCATGCTGTTTGGTATCCATATAGCCAAGCAATGTTGCCAAAAAGCTCATCTGTGGCATATATTCTTTCAATTCATCCGCATCAAACAGCATACTGAGATACACAATGTCATTGGTAACGATGTCGTGATGCAGCGTCTTAACCCCTGCGATCTCTTTTTCTTCGTTGTGGAACGGCTGTACCTTTTTGCCAATATCTTCTCTGGCGAGCATTGGGATCATTTCCAATACTTCCTTTGGTGTCGGCTCTTCCTGGTATGCTTTTAACGCCTTCGTATCTGCGATCAGCTGCTGAATCTGCTCGTCATTCAAAGAATCCTTGTATGCCTGCAGTTTTTGCTTTGTCTCCTGCTCTACCTGCAAAGACATTCCCGGTTCAGGGATCATCTCCACCAGTACTGCATGTGTATTGTCCAATAAATAGGTCTGGATCAATTTCTCATAAAAATCAGTCGAAAGCTGTTCACGCAGGTATTGATAACATTCCGCATACTGCAATGCGTCATATGGCATGGTATCATCATACAACCATGTCCGCATGAGCTTCATGCCGTACAGTAATCCCTTTGGATACATTCCAAAATCAGCTTCTCGATCACGAAATTCCATTCCATTGATCGCTGCCTCAATATCTTTACGATTGATGCCATTCTGCACAAGATTTTCCAATGTTTCACGGTAAATACGGTAAAATTCATCGCGCATTTCCGGCTTAGCATTCTTGGTGTAGATTGTAAACATACTTTGGCGAAGAATGTCACAAAAGTCGACATCTACATCTGTTCCGATGCCCGCATCCAAAAATGCCTGCTTCAATGGTGCGCCCGGCTGTTCTGCCAACACATAGGAAAGCACATCAAACGCCTTACAGATCTTGGTATCTAAAGTAATATCCATCGCTACTGCATAGGCATAATATGTTTTCTCACTGCAATCCGCATCCTGCGCTACCGCGTATTTCTTTTCCAACACCTTTTTCTCCGCAAATGGCTGCTGCAAAGGAATGGTGGATTCTGCAACAATCTTCGCACCTGACTCTTCCTGCGAAAAATCTTTTAAATACTGCTCATCCATCCACAACAATTTTTCTTCCACATCCATATCACCATACAGATAAATGTAACTGTTGACCGGATGATAAAACTTGCGATGAAAATCCAAATAATCTTCATAAGTCAGATCAGGGATATTTCTGGGATCTCCTCCCGACTCATGTCCATAAGTATTATCAGGGAACAGGCTGCTCATCAGGAACCGCTCCAACACGCTTTCTTCCGAAGAAAATGCACCCTTCATCTCATTATAAACAACACCGTTATAGGTGATCTCCCCATCCGGAGCATCCAGTTCATAATGCCAGCCCTCTTGTTTGAAGATCTCTTCATATTTATAAATATTAGGATAAAATACCGCATCCATATAGACATGCATCAGATTCTGAAAGTCCTTGTCGTTGCAGCTTGCCACCGGATAAAGTGTCTTGTCCGGATAGGTGCTCGCATTCAGAAAAGTATTCAAAGAACCTTTGACCAATTCCACAAAAGGATCTTTAGCCGGAAAATTTTTCGATCCACACAGCACGGTATGCTCAATGATGTGAGGCACTCCGGTAGAATCCTTTGGTGGGGTACGAAATCCGATGCTGAACACCTTATTGTCATCGTCATTGCTAAAGATCAGCACTCGTGCGCCGCTTTTCTTGTGACGCAGAGCCAGCGCAAAGCTGTCCAGTTCCTTGATATATTCTCCTTTTTCCAACACATACGCTGCCGGAATGTTAAAGTCTTCCTTTTCCTTCTGCTCTGTCTTCATGATGTTTTACATTCCTTTCTATTGTCACTGCCACTGTCCATGACATTTATTTTTGATACAACTGTTCAAATCTTTCGTACGCCTCCTGCCACATCGCTGTTTCCTGTGGTAAATAGGTCTTTGTCTCAAAAGAATTTGCCAAAATCTCGCATTTTTGTTCAGCCGTGTCAAAACAGCCGAGTGCCTGCAGCTGTGTCATCACATTTCCAACCGCAGTCGCCTCACTGGCACCGGTAATGACCGGTATGCCCAACGCATTTGCCGTATATTGATTCAGCAGGCGGTTTTGTACACCTCCACCCACAATATACAGCTTTTCTTCCCAAGTAATATATGGCTTAAACGCCTGATAGGTCTGTCGATATTTTAATGCCAGACTTTCCAAAATACAGCGAACCAGTGCACCATCGGTCTGTGGCACCGGCTGACCTGTCTGCTTACAGTATTCCCGAATTTTGGTTGGATAATCTCCCGGCTGCATGAAATCATCCGGCCGGATAAAGCTCTGCAGTGGTTTTTCCACTTCTGCAAGATCTGCCATCTGACCAAAGGAATACTCTCTGCCCTCTGCCGCAAAATTTCTGCGGATCTCCTGCTGCATCCACAGACCAATGATATTGATCGTTGGACGATATCCACCGTCCCAAGTACCCTCATTGGAAATCTTATCACGAATAATGGAATCTCCTGTCAACATCGTCTTAGATGAGATTCCCATGAGCGACCATGTTCCGCTGGACAAGAAAGTGTACTGCTCTTCTTTTGCAGGAACTGCCGCTACTGCACACGCTGTATCGTGTCCCGGAGCAGAAATAATATGAAGATCCTTCTGTCCCGTTTCACGGACAATATCACTGCGAAGTCCACCCAGATCTCTGCCCGGCAACTCCACATCCGTAAACCATTTGCGGTCAAACTGCAAACGATCCATCAGATCATCCGCCCAGCATTTCCGCTGCATATCATATAACTGCGATGTCGAAACGATGGAATATTCGGAATGTTTCACACCCGAAAATAAATATTCGATCAGGTTCGGCATCATCAAGATCGTATCCGTCTGCTCCAAAACAGAAGGCATACACTTCTTCATATAATATAGTTTGTAAATCGTATTATATGCAAGACTGGCAATTCCTGTCTGCTCAAACGCATATCGCTCCCCATCTGCGACTGCCTGTTCCAGCATAGCTGCCGTTGTCTGCCCTGTCTGCTTATTAGGATGTAACGCGATCAATGCCTCCTGCATATTTGCCTCATCCAGCCCCGGATCACGGTAACTGCCCGGCATGGACAAAAGATTTCCCTCACGAGACAGAAAACCGCAGTCCACTCCCCATGTGTCAAAACCGACACCGGACAGATCTTTCCCACTTTTTTTGAGACCCGCTTTCATCTCATCCATGAGCTGCAGGATGTTCCAGTAAGCATGTCCCGACAACATACTGAAATTGTGTGGAAAACGATGTACTTCTTCCAGAGAAATTTTCGTTCCATCAAATTTTGCAAGCATACCGCGTCCACTGCTTGCCCCCAGGTCAAATGCCAACACATTTTTTGTCGTCATGGTTCTCTCCTTCTCTTCTTTATGCTTGTCACTCGATATGATTAAATTCCTTTACAAAATTGACAAACTCTCGTTCCGGTAATGGCTTCGAGAAATAATACCCCTGCAGGAAATCTCCTTTCAGACGGCGAAAGATCTCAATATGATCCTCTGTCTCGATTCCCTCTGCAATGACCTTTTTCCCTTCTGCGCGAATCACCGGCATCAAGTCATCCAAGAAGCGATTCTCTCCCGCATCATAGGACCATACAAGACTTTTATCAATTTTGACATAATCCAATGGTAATTCCAATACGCCTAACAAAGTCGAACATCCCGTTCCGAAGTCGTCCAACGCCACCTGCATCCCGGATTTGCGCAGCCTTGCTAAAGTCTGCTCCACCGCCTGCGGATCCTGAAATTCACTTTCTGTGATCTCCAAATGGATGCGCTCAACAGGAATGTCAAACTCTCCCGCGATCCGTATGAAATTTTCCGTCAAATGCTCATCCTGACATTGTATTGGCGATATGTTGACATTCATATATTCAATTCCCAGATCGAAAATCTGATTTTGACTGGCAAACATACACGCTCTTCGGAAGATCAATTCTCCCAGCTGTAAAATACGATGGTTGTTCTCCGCAACATGGATAAAATATTCCGGATTGATATAATTCTGATTTTCATCCTTCATACGGCTCAACACTTCCAGAGAAGTGATCTTCTGCTTTTCCATCGAATACACAGGCTGCATATGGATCTCCATACTCTGGTCAAGGATCGCCTCCTCGATCTGATGCAGCACTTCTCTCTGGTACTCCGCCTCCGTCATAATATCATATTCCAGATGGATCAATTCACCCGGCTGATGATGTCCCTTATGATCTGATCTCGCATAGTTGACCCATTCTGTCAACTTTTCAAAATCAACATCCTCGCCTTCGTACTGCAAATGATAATAGCAATATTCCACGGGAATGGTCTCATCTTCAATCTCCCAACGCTTTGGCAGATAAGCAAGCAACAGCTCGTACAAGCGTTTCACTCGATCTGCTTCCTGCCCCAAAATGGCATAAGTAGATGAACTGATCCGGTAAATACTGCTCGTCCTTGCCGTATCATCTAACATTTCCGCCAGCTGTCGGCGCAAATAAGACAAATGTTCATATTCATGCAAACGCACCAATGTGTTATAGTCATTGATCCGCACTAACAAACAATTGGTTTTCTTCTGATAGCGTACATTCTGCCACAGCATTTCTGCAAACGCACTTTGGTTAAATACTCCCGTCAAGTTATCAATATAAAAGTCCGGGCTTTGCATTGCCAGATAATGAATAAACAAAATGATTGCCGCAGTCGGTCCAATTACACGGAAATTGACCCCTTCCAATGACTGCACAACATACGCTGCCAACAACATCGTATTCAAGAACCCGATCAGAACACGGTAGCGGATCGACATTCGCTTGCCATAAATGATAACCGTAACCGTCACAGCGATCAGATAAATGAAGGAAAGCACACCGGATGCTACATAGATCCATTCCGGTACCCCGCCATGTCCCACAGGCATACATACGACTGCTCCAAACATGGCGCGAATTACTGCAACAAGCCCCAAAAATGCCATCGGAAACATTCCGATATAAATATATTTTTTGCGGAAGTTACATAGGTATGCCAAACTGAACAGATACAAAAGGTAATTGATCATTGTCAGATAACTGACGATCGTATCAAATACATTCCATAGCGTCTGCATTGCCGGAGCCACCTGTATAATTCCCATGTTGACCATACCACATACCGCTCCTGACAGGTTAAACAGGATCAATAAGATCAAATGGATCATATATAATTTCATAATGCGTGATGGCAGGCGTTTTTTACAAAACACCACAAACAGCATCAGCAACAGAAATATAACGGTTCCCATCTCAAAGTGAAAATTATAGGGCATCCTTGTAAACATCGCTACCCCCTCTCTTGTCTAACCAAAAAATAATCTGTAATTCGTCCATAAACGGAGACAATGAGTCACCCTGTACTGCCGTAACTCCCATCTCTCGTAGTGTTTTCATGGAAACGCTATTGTCAACGCCATCCAAATAAATCTCCCATCCCTGTTTCTTCAACATATCGACCAGATGTCTCAACTCGTCCTGTCGTCCGTTCAAGAAACGCTTCGTCATATTCGCATTGATCTTCACCATATCAAACGGAAGTTCCAACATATTTTTCAAGTTGCAAACATTGATGCCAAATTCATCCAACATCACTTTGAAACCTTTCTCTTTCAAATAGCGGATACTCTGCTCCAGCACCTGATCCGATACTGCCTGATCCACAAACACCTCAAAGACGATCTGCTCCGGACGCAGCTGATGCATCAGTAAAAGGTCACAGTACTGATCGACTATTTCCTGCGTACTGATCTGTAAAGTTGAAACATTGACATGATAATATGGGATTCCCCTCTGCACCAAGTGGTTGTAGTTCACATATTCACAAACCTGCTCCACAAAACGATGTGACACTTTTCGGCTTGTATTGTTCTCCTCGGAAATCTTCCATACCTCTCGTTCCGGTACAACCGTACCTTCTTCCAATGTCATGGTCAATCTTGTGTCGATTGCAAGAACATCACCACCATCTGTACTGTAAATCGGAGCAAATCGCATGCCAAAACTGTCAAATTCCAACACATCTGCCAGTCCCTGCACTGCCATCAGATCCATTTTCATAGCTTCACGAACTTCTCCCTCATAGTAGATCGCCTCTCCATTCGCAGAGGTACTCGCCACCATTTTATGTAATCCCGCCATGACACGGTAAAAATCGCTCAAGGAATAATCAACATCCGAAAACTGCAGCGCATAGCATCCATACACGACCGGAATGCTGTTGACATTGATACGGATCACCTTAGGAAGCCGCATCTGCAATATTTTCATAACTTCTTTTGCTCTATCCAAATCTTTTACCAAGATCACATACTCAGATTCTGTCATCTGATACACGCTCTTACCCGGTGCCTCTTTTCGCAGGCAATCTGCGATAGTCGCCTGCACCTGCTGTAATTCCTCTGTCGTACACACATTCATCATACCCAGTATGTTATTGATGTTGACGGACACATAAGCAAAATTTTCTTCATACAGCATTTTTTCTTCTACGATCTTACGAAGTCCTACTCGCGTAAAACATTCTCCTGCGCGCACCAAATGCTGATCTGATATTTGGATGAGCAGATAAAACATCACCAAGATTACGGCAAATACAAAATAACTCATTCTCCATTTTGCCGGATGCACATACTGCAAGTACATCATGACCACAAGTACAGCTTCTGAACATACGATCGCACAGACCTGATGCTTTGGAAGTTTTTTGGTGTTTAACAAAACACCAACCATGCTGGCAACCAAATAGCATTCTGAAAGCAGTAACAAGATAACAATTCCCGGCCTTACATGATAATGTCCGATTGCAAGTGCATCGTAATAGAAGAACCAATGTGTCCAAGGGTTGGTCAAAAGCAGTACCCCTATACCAAGACTGATAAACATTCCAAACCATTTGATTGCTTGAAATGTTTTGCGAACACCGCCAACGACAACCATATAATACACATACAACAGATAGCACGCCCAATGCATTCCCAGATTGGCGATTGTTGCCACTTCTACTGCCTTAAATATTCTCTGTGCCGAATCTCCCCAGATAAAAAGCCGCCCCATCATATCTACACTAATTGCTAAAAAAATGACCCACAACAAAGCATAATATACTTTGTTCTTTTTGAGATTTAACCAATTGCGATATAGATAACTTAAAAGGACTGATCCCACTAAGAGGAGCGCTATCATGTCATAAGAGATCACATAATCGTGCGCATAACTATTCATACATTTCCTTCTCCATTTCTTTCCATATTGTACACTGTTTATTTATTCTCATCTTCCGGCGTATAAATATGGTATTGGTTTTTACCATTTTCCTTGGAAATGTATAATGCCTTGTCCGCTTTTGTGTATAAAACTTCAAAGCTCTCTCCCATATCCGGTGCATACGCCACACCTACGCTGCTGCTGATGGAAACATTGGATGCTCCATCAGAATAAGTACGGCGGTTTGCCGCACAGATTTCCTCTGCCTTCTTGCTGATAAAGTCTAACAATGCCTGACGGTCAAATGCCAGATAAGATACGCAGACTGCAAATTCGTCTCCACCAAGTCTTCCGATGCAGTCCTGGTTTGCAAATACCTTATTCAAACACTGCGCTGTCTCCACGATCGCCTGATCACCATAAATGTGACCTAAGGTATCGTTGACATTTTTGAAGTTATCCAGATCGACCATATAGAAGATGACATATTTGCTGCCTCTGTTTTTCAACATCAACGCAATTCTCTTCTCCATCGTCTTTTTGTTCAAAACGCCGGTCAACAAGTCGTTCTCCGCTCTCTGGATCAATTCTTTCTCTTCGCTGAATTCACGGTCTACATTGACCAGTTTACCGGTAAAACTCTTGACATTGCCTGCGATTCCTCGTTCCAGTGCACCTGTCAAACGATACCAGCTATATCCTTCTTTGATATTTCTCACGCGAACTTCCGTGCTGAAAATATCTTCTTCGCCTTCCCAAAATGCGTTCAGTCTTCCTCGCAAAGAAGCATCATCTTCATGGATCCAATCGTAGACATCATAAACCGCCTCACCGGAAAGGACACCGAGATCTGTTCCGGTAACTCTTTTCACATCACCATAAAATTCCAACTTATGTGGCTTAAATGTCAGCTGGAAAATCACGCAGTCGTCACACTGCTCCAGCAGGGTATGTCTCTGATTTTCCGCACACAGCTTCAGATTTTTCAAAATGAGTAATACAAGCAGGATCACTGTCGCGATCAATGCCAGCAAAGAAACGACACCCAGTATCACTGTCTCCGATGTTAAGACCGGCATATTCCTTCCTACCTGATCTGCCGGGATCGTTGCGACCAGATACCAGTTGTTTGTGGTGATCGGTGTGTATTCCGCTATATAATCATTCCCTGCATATTTATAATCAACAGTAGCCACCTTGCGATCCTGAATCTTCTCCTGCAGAATCTCTGAACTCATATCATCGTTTGTGACATTGGCATTTCCAATATGATAAAAATGATTGCTTTCTTTGTCTGCAAGCATCGTATCATAATTGGAGTCACCGATAATATACTCTCCCTCGTTATCGATCACACAAAGACATCCATCGCCCACATAATCTGCCTGACGCAAAAGCACATTGATATTTCTTTCCAGTACAGAACCCACCAACGCCATCACTAATTTACCGTTGCGGCGAATCGGTGCATAGAAACGCAGTTCATTCTTGCCGTCCGCACCTTCCTGAATCTGCTGCCCTACTGTATTATTGCCCTGTTCGAGACTGTTATAGATCTCCGGCTGTGTAAATTCTTTGCCATCATAAGAATCACCCCATAAACGATCCCCGTTTGCATCAACAAGTGTCATTCGATCAAACACTTTTTGTGCTACAAGAATCTCTCCAATTTTTTTAGGATCAGTCAAACCATTTTTTGAAACGGTTTCCGCAAGATTGTCCAACACCTCTATCCGACTGGAAAGCTGGTTGTCAAAATATTTCCCGTATACAATAGAATTCTTGCTCAAATTTCGTTCCGCCATATTTTGTCTCACATGACTAACATCCAGCAAACCACTTTTCAGTGTAAAACCAAAAACAAAAACCGAAATAATTAATACAACAGTGCTGATCCACTCAATTTTAAAAAGTTTTTTCATCATCCTTTTCTCCTCTGTAGACTCCTTTCTTTTTATCGCACCGTCACCCCAAAATACTTCGTATTATTTTAGTATACTATTTTTCCTGTATTTTGCCAAGCATTCTATTATTTTCCTGTACTTTCCCGCCCTATTATCCTGCCTTATCTCTTTATTCTGCCAAGCCTGATACCATATCAGCTACATATTCATAAATCTTTTCGCCTGCATCCTCGCCATACTCTGCCACGATCTTTACGATCGCACTTCCTACGATCGCACCGTCTGCAATGCTGGTATACTCATGTACCTGCTCCTTGCGATTGATACCAAAGCCGACTGCTGCCGGTGTATCGGTCACTTCTCTGATGGAACGGATAATGCTTTCTACATCTGTCGTAATATTATCGCGCACTCCGGTCACGCCCAGTGAAGATACCACATAAATAAATCCATCCGCTTCCTTTGCAATCATCTGGATACGCTCTTTAGAAGTTGGTGCGATCAATGAGATCACGGAAACATCATGCGCCTTAGCGATCGGAGCAAGTTCCCCTTTTTCCTCGAATGGCATATCCGGAATGATCACACCATCAATGCCTACCTGCTCACATTTTTCGCAAAAACGCTCATATCCATATTTGTATAAGGTATTGGCATATGCCAAAAATACCAATGGGATCTGTGTCTTTTCACGCAGGCGAGCTACCATGTCAAACAATTTATCTGTCGTGCATCCCGCCTGAAGTGCACGGAGATTTGCCTCCTGGATCACAGGTCCTTCTGCGATCGGGTCAGAAAATGGTACACCAAGTTCTACCAATGCTGCCCCTGCCCGCTCCATTTCCAAAACAAATTCTTCTGTTTTGTCGAGTGTTGGGTCTCCTGCTGTAACAAAACCAATAAAAGCCTTTTTATTCTCAAATGCATTTTTAATTCTATTCATGTAAATCAATCCCCCTGTATCTTGCAATCGCTGCTACATCTTTATCTCCACGACCTGACAGACAGCAGATGATAATCTGATCTTTGTCCATCGTTGGCGCAATCTTCATCAAGTGTGCTACGGCATGCGAACTCTCGATCGCTGCAATAATGCCTTCTTCTCTGGCAATATATTCAAAGGCATTGACTGCCTCATCATCCGTTACCGGTACATATTCTGCTCTTCCGATATCTTTCAGGTGTGCATGCTCCGGTCCTACTCCCGGATAATCCAGTCCTGCGGAAATGGAATATACCGGTGCGATCTGTCCGAACTCATCCTGGCAAAAATAAGATTTCATACCGTGAAAAATGCCCATCGTACCAGTCGCCATTGTCGCTGCCGTACGATCTGTGTCGACACCTTTTCCTGCTGCTTCACAACCGATCAGGCGCACACTTTCGTCATTGATAAACTCACGGAACATTCCCATCGCATTGCTGCCACCGCCTACGCATGCCATTACAACATCCGGCAGTCTTCCTTCTTTTTCCAGGATCTGTACTCTCGCCTCACGGCTGATGACGCTCTGGAAATCACCAACGATCGTAGGGAATGGATGAGGTCCCATAACAGAACCAAGCACATACAAGGTATCATCCACACGGCTGACCCACTCACGCATACATTCGTTTACGGCATCCTTTAATGTCATCGTACCGCTCTCTACCGGATGCACTTTCGCACCGAGGAGTTCCATACGATACACATTCAGCGCCTGACGGATCGTGTCTTCTTTTCCCATAAAGATCTCACACTCAAGTCCTAACAATGCTGCTGCCGTAGCTGTTGCCACACCATGCTGTCCCGCTCCCGTCTCTGCAATGATACGAGTCTTGCCCATTTTCTTTGCCAGAAGCGCCTGTCCTAACACATTGTTGATCTTATGAGAACCGGTATGGTTGAGATCTTCTCGCTTGAAATAGATCTTTGCACCGCCAAGTGCCTTTGTCATTTTCTCTGCATAATACAGCAAAGATGGTCTTCCTGCATATTCCCTTAACAGAGTGTCCAATTCCTGTACAAACTCCGGATCATTTTTGTAATGCTCATAAGTCTCCTCCAAATGATGGATCTCGTTCATAAGCGTTTCCGGTATGTACTGTCCTCCGTGTTGTCCAAATCTTCCTTTACTCATCTGTTTTCTCCTTTTTCTTATCTTTCCCACATTCGGTACAGCGTGCGCCCTCCACGAATGTTTTCATCTTATCAAAATCCTTAAAACCATCTGTCTCCATGCAGCTGCTCGCATCCACACCAAACGGCTTTGTCATGCGGATCGCCTGTGCCACATTCGTGGGGGTAAGTCCCCCCGCCAGGAAAAACGGTTTTCCGATCGCCTGCACCAAGTTCCAGTCAAATGACCTTCCATTGCCACCAGCCATCTCACCCTCTTCCTGCCATGCATCAAGCAGCAGATATTCACAATCCCACTCTTCGACATGTGCCAGATCTTTGGCTTCTCTCACTTTGACCGCCTTTATAAGTTTGGCTGCAATCCCTTTCTTACCGCAGGTTTCCCGCAAAGAAGCGATATATGCGGCATCCTCATCGCCATGAAGCTGAACATATTGAATGATGCCACGCTCCAGCAGATCAACGATAAAGGCGATCGGCTGATCCACAAAGACCCCTGCTACGGCAATCGATGAATCTAATCCCTGCACCAGCTGCTCTGCCTGCTCCGGTGTCACCCGCCTTTTGCTCGGTGCAAATACAAATCCGATCAGATCCGGCTTAATGCAATTTGCATAGTCAATGTCTTCCCGCCTGCGCAGTCCACATACTTTTACTTTGACCTTGTCCATCTGCTTTCCTTCCTTTATGCCTCTGCTGCATCCAATCCTCTCAACTGCTGCAATGCCTTCACCGTATTCTCGGCGCGCATCAGCGTTTCTCCGATCAACACAGCGTCAACCTTATTTTCTTCCAGCATTTCAATATCCGCACGATCGCGAATTCCGCTCTCAGATACAAAGACAATGTCATCATCCACCATTTGACGATACCGAATACTGTTATGAATGTCAACGGTAAATGTTTTGAGATCGCGGTTATTCACACCGATCACCTTTGCTCCGATCTTCACCGCCCGCTCGACTTCCTCTGCATCGTGTGCCTCGACTAACGCCGTCAGTCCAAGTGAGGTAGCAAGTTCGTGGAATCTCTTCAACTCCTCATCGGTAAGGATCGCGCAGATCAGCAAAATCGCATCGGCTCCGATCACTTTCGCCTCATAGATCATATATTCGTCTACCGTAAAATCCTTGCGGATAATAGGAAGGGCGACCTCTTTCTTGATCTCTGTCAAATAACTATTATCTCCTTGAAAATAGTAAGGTTCTGTCAGCACCGATAAGGCAGATGCGCCACCCTTTTCGTAATCTTTTGCAATGCGGACATACGGAAAATAAGGAGCGATCAAGCCCTTGGAAGGTGATGCCTTTTTGACCTCGCAGATAAAAGATAATGAATCTGCCCGCAAAGCCTTTTCAAAAGGAAATCCTGTGTCCGGCTCCTTTTGCAGTGCTGCCTGCTTCATATCTTCCAACGAGATCTGCTGCTTTCGCTCTTCCACCCGTTTCTTCGTCTTTTCCGCAATTTCTTCTAAAATATTCACTGGCGTCTTCCTACCTTTCTCTTTGTGATTTTCGGTGATGACCGTTTATGCGTCATAATTGACCGCAGCCGTCTTCTTTGCCCGCCTATTTCAACAATAATCGTTTTTATTCGTTGCTTCCTGCAATGATACGCTCCAACTGCTCCTTAGCTGCACCACTTGCAAGGATCTCTTTTGCCTTGGCGATTCCCTCTTCCAAAGTAATGCCCGGTGTTGCCGTGTAGATTGCTGCTCCTGCATTCAATAACACAACATCTGTCTTAGGACCTGTCGCACCATTCAAAATATCCCGAGCGATCTGAGCATTTTCTTCCGGTTCTCCTCCGACAAGGTCGCTCTTCTGGCAACGCTCAAAACCAAACTGCTCCGGTGTGATCTCATATGTTTTATAGGTACCATCCAAATATTCACATACCTTTGTTGGTGCACTCAGGGAAATCTCATCCATGCAGTCCATGCCGTACACAACCATCGTGCGTTTAACGCCAAGATTCACTAATACATGTGCTAGTGGCTCGACCAATGCTTCATCATAGACACCCATCAACTGCATATTTGCTTTTGCCGGATTTGCCAAAGGTCCCAGAAGATTAAACATCGTGCGGATGCCGATCTCTTTACGCACAGCACCTACAAAACGCATTGTAGGATGATATTTTTGCGCAAAGAGGAAACAGAAATTTTCATTCTTTAATAACTCCAAGCTTTTGGCTGCGTCCACATCAATCTTGACTCCCAATGCTTCCAAACAATCTGCGGTTCCACATTTGCTGGATGCGGCACGGTTACCATGCTTCGATACTTTCACGCCTGCTGCACTGGTGATCAATGCCGCCATTGTAGAAATGTTGATCGTGTTTGTTTTATCTCCGCCTGTTCCGACGATCTCCAGTGTATCCATATCATTGTCAAAAGCTTCCTGATGCGCACGAAGCACCTTTGCCGCCTCTGTGATCTCCTCAATCGTCTCTCCCTTGATGGCAAGTGCTGTCAAAAATGATGCCTTCTGTGCATCCGTTGCCTCTCCGGTCATGATCTCTTCCATCACCTGTGTCATTACCTCTGCCTCAAGATCCTGTCCTAATACTAATTTGCTGATTGCTTCTTTAATCATTGTGTTGTCCTCTATTTCATTGTTTGTTTTATTTTACTGTTAAATGTTTTTTCTTGTTTCTATTAGGAAAATTCCTTTTTCTGTTTAATCATTTTGCTTTTCCATTAGGAACATTTCTTTTTCTGTTAATCCATTAGGAACATGCCAAAAAGTTGCGTAACATATCGATTCCCTTTGGAGTCAGGATGGATTCCGGATGGAATTGCACTCCATAAGTCTGTGTGCCCTGATATTTAACTCCCATGATCTCTCCATCATCTGTCTCTGCGATCACTTCCAGGCAATCCGGAATAGTTTCTTTCACAGCGATCAGGGAATGATATCTTGCTACTTCTGCCTGTGCGCCGATCCCTTCAAATAAAGGGCATCCTTCCTTCAATTTGACGATTGACATTTTACCGTGCATCAGCTGCTTAGCATAAGAAACGGTTGCACCATTCGCCTCACAGATCGCCTGATGTCCCAGACATACACCGAGGATTGGAATCTTTCCGTTGAAATATTTCACAACCTCCTCGCACACACCGGCATTTTCCGGCTTGCCCGGTCCCGGCGAAATAATAATATGGGTTGGTGCAAGTGCCTCGATCTCCTCGATCGTCATCTCATCGTTGCGGATCACACGGATATCCGGCTGGATCGTTCCCACAAGCTGCACCAGATTGTAAGAAAAACTATCATAATTATCAATTAAAAGTATCATATTTTCCTGCCTTTCCCCTGCATGCATTATGCGTGTAGTTCATTTGCTTTTTCTACCGCTGCCATCACTGCTTTTGCTTTATTGATGCACTCTGTATATTCCTTCTCCGGTACGCTGTCTGCTACAATGCCCGCTCCCGAACGAACGAAGATCTTTCCATTTTTCTTAAAAGCTGTTCGTATCGCAATACAGGTATCCAAGTTGCCGGTAAAATCGATATAGCCGATCGCACCACCGTAAATGCCTCGTTTATTATTTTCCAGTTCGTTAATGATCTCCATCGCACGAATCTTTGGTGCTCCCGATAATGTTCCTGCCGGAAGAACGGCATCCACCGCATCCAAGCTGCATTTGTCGTCCCGAATCTCTCCGCGCACTGTAGATCCGATATGCATGACATGCGAATATTTCAAGATCTGCATATAGGTTTCCACTTCTACCGAACCAAACTTACTGATCTTGCCCAGATCATTTCTTCCCAGATCGACTAACATATTGTGCTCTGCCCGTTCCTTTTCATCCTGCAGCAGTTCCGCTTCCAGTCCGGCATCCTCTTCCTCATCTGCTCCTCTTGGCTTCGTGCCTGCGAGCGGGAAGGTGTGAAGCACTCCGTTTTCCAGTTTCACCAATGTTTCCGGTGATG
>JALEPA010000006.1 GCA_022766515.1 Lachnospiraceae bacterium
CCAAACAACGATTTGTCTAATTCATTTAATTCCAACCATCCACTTTACTGATTATAACATATCTCCTTTCCTCTAGTCCATAGCCGAATTCCTATAATTCTCTCAACCCCCATATTTCCTTGCCTCCCGCCTACTCCTCCACTGAGGTTTCTTCATTCTGACTGAGGAAACACCTCAGAGAACCGCAATATTTAGTATGAGTTAGCTTTCGCAAACTACAGAATATAGACCGTCCACTGAGTTACTTCCTCAGTAAACAAACGAATTTCGGCACTTCCCTGATATACTTCCTCAGTGGGCTCACCCGTATCGTATATAATCAAATTTGCCCCTCTAAAAATCACACATGAACATCCTCCCAAATCATATCCTCCATAGTCAAACCCTGTTTTCCTATCCACCAGAACCAAAAAATAGTTTTAAAGATTAAAAAAGGTGACAAAACTGCCACCCTTTTCATTAAAATCCACTATACTGAGGAATTTAATCACCCTACTTGTGGTATGGTTCCCCGTTCATGATCCGATACGCCCGGTAGATCTGCTCCAACAAGATCACGCGCATTAACTGATGTGGAAAGGTCATTTTAGAAAAGCTGATCTTCTCCTGCGCTAACGATAAGATCTCAGGAGCAAGTCCGATCGAACCACCAATGATCAACTGCAAATGGCTCTCTCCTTTCAGTCCCAAATCATGGACATGTGCGGAAAAGTCCTCGGAGGAATATTGCTTACCGTCTATGGCAAGTGCTATCGTATAAGCATTGTCTTTTATGTATTTTTTGAGCCGCTCTGCCTCCTTGGCGCGTATGAGTTCTTCTTCATGCGCACTGGCATGGTCCGGTGTTTTTTCATCCGCCACTTCGATGATCTCCAGCTTGCAATAACGGCTCAATCTCTTGCTGTACTCTTCGACCGCTCCCCGAAAAAATTTCTCTTTAATCTTTCCAACGGTTAATATGGTAATTTTCATTAATGTATTTTCTCCTCAATGGCCAAACTTACACACAACGCTTTATCAATCTGTCTTAATATCTCTTCATCGAGATGACATACCTTTTCACGCAGCCTCGATTTATCAATTGTTCGGATCTGCTCTAATAGGATGACAGAATCCTTACTGATCTGATATTTTTTCATTTCTAAAGACACATGTGTCGGCAGTTTCGCCTTATTCATGCGGGATGTAATTGCAGCACAAATGACTGTGGGACTATGTTTGTTACCCATATCATTTTGTATAATAAGTACAGGTCTGACACCTCCCTGTTCAGAACCAACTACCGGCCGCAAGTCAGCAAAAAATATATCTCCCCGTCTGATCACCAAAACATTCACGCTCCATTTCTATTTGAATTACCGGTTCTTTTCCTATCTTTACCATTTCTGGAAAATTTATTCGTAAATGCTTTACTTTCTCTTTTCTCTGCTTTGCGGCTATGATCCGATCAATACTCTGGGTAATGATCGCTTGTTCCCACGATTTCTCCCTTTCGATAGTATACTCTTGGTACGCGTTTTCCCACATCACATACCAATTCATAGTTGAAAGAATATGCCTGTTCTGCCACTTCTTCCACAGAAAGCACTTCTCCATCCTGCTCACCAAACAGCACAATGGCATCTCCCTCGCAGACATTCGGAACATCCGTCACATCGATCATAAATTGATCCATGCAGATTCTTCCAATGATCGGCACTCTCTGTCCATGAATTAGGACATGTCCCTTATTGGATAATGCACGAGGATATCCATCTGCATATCCTACAGGCACAGTGGCAACAATGGTTTCTCTCTCTGTCGTATAAGTGCCACCGTAACCGATCTCTATTCCTGCCGGAAGTTTCTTGACATAGGAAACCCAGGTTTTCCACTGCATTGCCGGACGAAGCGGTAAACGATCTTTCTGCACTTCCTCCGATGGATATAATCCATACAAACAAATACCATCACGCACCATGTCCAGATTTACGGACTGCATTTCCATAATGCCGGCACTGTTGGAAATATGTCTGACCGGAATGGTGATCCCCCGTTGTTCCATTTTATTCAAAAAATCCATATACTGCTCAAACTGCAGATTCGCTTTTGTCTTGTCGACTTCATCCATTCTCGCAAAATGAGAAAAGCATCCCTCAATATGCAGATTAGGTAACTCTGCAATCTTTTGGATCGTATCCAGACTCTCTTCCGTCAATGCGAATCCAATCCGGCTCATTCCGGTATCCAGCGAAATATGTATGGAAGCTGTCTCTCCAAGTTTTACCGCTGCATCAGATATTTTCTTTGCCATATCATACTGAAATACTGCGGTTGCAATATGATATTGGATCATCGGCTCATAAAGCGGCTGCGGTGTAAATCCAAGGATCAGGATTGGTTTGTCAATTCCATTTTGGCGAAGCTCAATGCCTTCTTCCAAAATAGCAACTCCATACGCATCTGCGATTGGCTCCAATTCTTTTGCAACCTGCACAGCGCCATGACCATAACCATCCGCCTTCACGATTGCCATAAATTTTGTTCCAGGTGCAGTCAATTCCTTTGCTCTCTTTGCATTTTCATAAATTGCATCCAGGTCAATCTCTGCCTGCACTCGATAATATGTTTTCATATGTCCTTCTTTCTGTGTGATCACATTGCTTTTTATGATGGCGTCTAACCTCTGACCATCCTTATATTTTTCCAAAATGACTCTTCTAATTGCCCACTCTGCTTTCCGCCAGCACCTCCGGCAGCATTTGCAAAATATCATCCGCCATCATCGAATGTGGTGCATACTGCTCGGTATAACGATCCGCAGTCATGCCATGCAGATACACAGCCAGACAGGCACTATCCATAGGCGATACCCCTTGCGCCAGCAGTCCTCCTATCATACCGCTTAACACATCTCCGGATCCCCCTGTTGACAGTCCACTGTTGCCGGTTGTATTGATATATAAAGCACAGCCATCGCTTACCAGTGTCCTTGCGTCTTTGAGCACTACGACAGCACCCGATTTCTGCCCCATCACCGTCTCAGGCATATGTGTAGAAATCTCACTCACCGACCGCCCGCATAAACGGCTCATTTCCTTCAAATGAGGTGTCAAAATAAACTGACTTCCCAACGAATGATACCGACCCATCTCTGCCAAAATATTTAATCCATCTGCATCGATGATAACCGTTTTTTCAGGGTAACCTTCCAGTTCATCTAGCAAAAAGGTACACAGCTGCTTTGCGTCCTCACTCCTGCCAAGTCCCGGCCCAAATACGATTGCAGATGCCTCCTTTATGGCACGAGACAATGTTTGTAACTCCTGCTCCGGAAGTCCACTCGACCAGGTCGTTACGATCGCCTCCGGCAAACGGGTACGAAGCACAGCTGCATTGGTCTGCGAGGTGAAAATCTGCACCAGACCGCATCCCATACG
>JALEPA010000013.1 GCA_022766515.1 Lachnospiraceae bacterium
GATTGGATGCTCCAAAGTTTTTCCATAGGAATTCACATTTTGTCCCAACAGCATGATCTCTACCACGCCATCCTGCACCATCGAAGCGATCTCGCGAACAATGTCCTCCGGTTCTCTGCTGCGCTCTCTGCCTCGCACATATGGCACAATGCAGTAACTGCAGAAATTGTTGCAGCCAAACATAATGTTCACGCCGCCCTTGAAAGAATACTTTCTGGCATTTGGGAGTTCTTCTACGATCTCTGTTGTATTTTCCCAAATATCAATGATCATTCGCTTCGAGTTCTGCTCGAGCAAACGCATTGCCAACAACTCCGCCAATCGGAAAATGTTATGGGTTCCAAAGATAATATCTACATTACGGTAGCTTTTCTTGATCTTTTCGATCACTTCCGGCTCCTGCATCATGCAGCCACACAAGACGGTCAGCATCTCCGGATTTTTCAGCTTATTTTTCTTGAGCTGACCCAATCTGCCGTATACTTTTAAGTTTGCGTTTTCACGCACGGTACAAGTATTATATAGAACAAGGTCTGCCTCTTCCGAGTCACTTTCCTCATAACCGATCATTTCCAGAATACCCAAAATCTTTTCGGAATCCCTTGCATTCATCTGGCAACCGAATGTCTTGACATTGCAGGTAAGACTGCGTCCCAGTTCCTGCTGCTTTTGCTCCATCCAATGCTGCATTTTCTTAATAAAATAATACTGTCTCTCCGGCTCCTGCTCCGGTGGGGGCAGCGTCAAGTCCACCTGTTCCACCATCGCCTCTATATGCTTATAATCTTTCACATTCTCCATGAGTTAGTTACTCCTATCCTTGTTATTTTCTAATCATTTAACTATAACATATAAGAAGGAGCAAAACAAGCGTTTTGCTCCTATCTCCAACAATACATGTATTTCCTTATTTCTAAAGAAAGAATAAAACTCTGCGTTTTGCTCTTTCCACTTCTTTTTATTGTTCCTGTGTTTCCGGCTCCTGATAGACCGGGAAGCACACTTCTACACGAAACAGATCGCCATCCAGAATGATCTGGAAAGTACCACCCATCAATTCGGTCAGGCTTTTGGCAATAGATAGTCCCAATCCGCTTCCCTCTGTCGAGCGGGAACTGTCTCCTCGTACGAATCGTTCGGTCAGTTCTTCCGGTGTAATGTTTAGCTTTGCCGCAGACACATTTTTCATAGAAAACAGCAGCTGATCCTGCCGTTGCTGCAGCTTCACATACACTCTTGTTCCCGGAAGCGCATATTTACGCGTATTCATATAAAGGTTTTCCAACACTCGGTACACGCGTCTGCCATCCCCCATAAACATCATCTGTTCATCCGGCACTTCTGACACCAGATTCAGATCTACTTCGGCAAAATAATCCTGAAACTCTCCATTGGTCTGTAGGATCAATTCTCCAAAATCCAACGGCTGCATATTCAATTCCATCGCACCACTGGATGCCTTGGACGCCTCGATCAAATCTTCGACCAACACCTTCAAGCGCTGTGATTTGCGTTCGAGAATGTCCATATACTCTAAGATCTGCGGGTTTTCCGGCTGCTGCCGTTTCATCAGATCCACATAATTGATGATGGAGGTCAACGGTGTCTTAATATCGTGTGATACATTTGCAATGAGCTCTGTCTTCATCCTCTCACTTCGGATACTCTTTTCCACCGCCTCATCCACCGTCATTCCGATTCGATTTAACAGCGAGATCATATGCTTTCGCTCATACGACACACCCTGTGGCGTTGGGATATGCAGCGCAAAGTCTCCTTCTGCGATCTTTTCCACATCGGCAATGATCTTTCGGTCAATTTTTTCGTTATGATACAGACGCAGCTGCAGGAACAAAATGCCGAGTAAGAAGAACACATACACGATCACTGCGATCACTCCATATCGGGTGGCAAGTACCTGTCGCAGTCCACCATGCAGGCGGTGCGCTGACCAAAGTACATACCATAACAGATATGCCTGCAGCATCCCTTCTAATAAAAACAGAGTCGTATATCGCTGCACCAGCGGAAGTTCCCAAAACATCTTTTGCAAAAACTTTCCGACTTCCCGGATCTTCATTTTTCCGATGACAACATCATGAATAAAACGAACCACAATGGATTTGCGTGCCAAACAATGTGCCTTAATTCTCTTTGCCACACTTAATATCATGCGCACTGCCGCCAGCTGCAAGATAAACAAAACGCCTGCCACGACGCCAAACTCCAGCCGAACCATTGAGCCGTCCCACATTTGCAAAGTCCAACTGTACACCTTTGCCAAAAACAGACCGCCGATCACAAGCAGTTCCACCCATAGCTCATCAATTCCACTCAGAACGATCTCCTCACTGCCTGTCCGATAACCGGCCTGCAGGATCATGAGCAATAGTGCCACGATCATGACGATCAATGATGGATAAAATAATGTTTCTCCCCAATCAGCCCAGATCGCCTGTTCCTTAGATGTTTGATACTGTTGTGTGAAAACATCATCGATCATCCCCTGCTTCACTCCATTGAGATCCACACCGATCGCAATGTGATAGGAACGGTTCTGGTAATTTTCTCCGATGGAGATCAGAGCTTCCTGGATATTTCCGCTCATTTGCAGAGTATCCCACAAAAGGTTGCTCTGTGCGTTGTAGTCCTTGTTGTCGTAGTAGCAAAACAGCAAATTGCTGTTGTCCCTTGCCTCTTCTACCTGACCTGCTGCCACCATACGCTGTACCTGCTGCCACCAATTTTCATTATTGGTCAACAACATTCCGGCGGAATCCAGATAAGCATAGCAAAAATTAGTCTGCGAAAACAGGTAATGCAGTTCCTGATAGGTTTCTACCAAAAATACGGCATAATCCGTTGCGATCTCCATACTTCTCGGAATGCGGTGCATGCTCCAAGGCATTCCACCGTTCGGAATATGCGCATAGGTATCTTCCATTTCCTGTCGGAGCGCCTCATAACATTTTTGGCGATTGACCGGATGGAAGTTCTGTTTCTTGTAGGAACGATAAAAATGATTAAACTCTTCCGACCATCCTCCCTGATCATCCGTTGCATCCTCATATAACTTTTCCAAAAAATACCACTTTGCATACTTGCTGTAGTAAGTGATCAAATATTTTTCAAAAGCACTGCCTGCCGTAAAGTCCATCGACATCTCATCCAAATGCCCTATCGTGATCTGCAGCTGATTGTCGTAATGTTTACCATAATTCTGGGTCAGATTACTGACAACTTCCATATTGTTTTTGTACTTTTCCGCATTTTCAAGTTGTTTCTCACGGATTCCCGTCCCGCTGTGATTCGAAAACTGATAGATCTGTCCACTGTCCAATATAATATTGTCTCGTGTCTCCATGCGGTACTGTGTTTCCAGGGAATAACTTTTTTCATTCTGACAATTTTTTGCAAAATCATTCATATATTTGCGAAATTTTCCGGCATAAACACCATTGCTCGCTGCATTTTTGACCAGATCGCGCAAAGTATACTTTTTAGTCGGATCTGTCATCGACTGCAGCAGTACCGTGTCATAATTGATCATCCCATCTACCGCAATAATACTGCCGATCTCCATATACTGCTCATACAAACGCAGATAACCATCCAGCAGACATTTCACCTGATTCTGTGATACAAAGAACTGAGAATTTTCCTCCTGCGCTGTATCCGTATTAGCATACTGTCTTGTCCCATGAAGTACCATGCCGGACACTGTTGTGCATGCCATAGACAGCACCAGCAAAATACCTACGATCCCCTTTAGAATCCTCGATCTTTTCCATCTTCCCATACGCATCCCCTCGCTATTCGTTTTCTGCCTCTATTTTGTAGCCCACGCCCCAGATCACCTTCAAATAACGAGGTTCTCTGGTATTGATCTCAATCTTTTCCCGAATATGACGGACATGAACCGCCACGAGATTTCCGGTGTCTACCGGACGGTCATTCCAGATCTTTTCATAGATCTCTGCCGAAGAAAACACCTGTCCGGCATGCTGTACTAACAGCTTCAAAATATTAAATTCCAAAGGTGTCAAATGAACCTGTCTGCCATCCACATTTACCACATTGTCTTTTTCCGAAAGCGACAAGCCACCTACCGTCAATTTAGGTGTCTTTTCTCCTTTTGGCTGCTGTATCATCATTGCTGCACGGCGCAGCTGCGACTGCACACGAGCGACCAGTTCCTCCGGGTTGAACGGCTTGGTAATGTAATCATCTGCCCCGATCCGAAGTCCGGCAATCTTGTCCTCATCTTCTGACTTAGCTGACAACATAATGATCGGAATATTGTTTTCCTCCCGTATGCGTTTCGTTGCCTCGATACCATCCAACCCCGGCATCATAATATCCATAATGACCAGATCGATCTGCTTGATGTTGGCCAGACAGTCTATTGCCTCCTCCCCGTTGTATGCTAAAACGACCTGATAACCTGCTTCTTCCAAATATATTCCAATGGCTCTTGCAATCTCTTTATCATCATCACAAACTAAAATGTTCCCCACCGTTTTCTCCTCCTTCCGGTAAAGTTCCTCTGTTTGTATTATACATGAAAACAAGACAAAAAAATATGAAGAATTATTAAGATTTAGGAGAGAAAACCCAAAAACAGAGGAAGATCCACAAGGGATCCACCTCTGCTCTGATTCGCAAACAATATTTTTATGCCAGGAAACGATTTAGTTCTCACCCTGCAAAGCATCATATCCGGATTCTCCGGTACGGACCTTCACAACATTTTCAACATCGTATACGAAGATCTTACCATCACCGATATTACCGGTATACAATACCTTTCTGGCTGTCTCGATCACTTCTTCTACCGGTACGGCACTGACGATGACTTCGACTTTCATCTTAGGAAGCAGGATGACATCCAACTCTGCTCCACGATATTTGGTTGTCATACCCTTCTGAGTACCACATCCAAGTACCTGTGTCACGGTAATACCACTGACGCCGATCGCATTGAGGGATTCCTTGAGGTCCTCAAACTTGCTCTGCTGGCACACGATAGAGATCTTGGTCAGTTTTAGAACAGAACCATCTCTCTCGACCTGTGCTCTTGCCGGAGCAGGTGCGGTAGCCGGAATTGCGGCTGCTTCTGTACCTGTCATATTGACAACTTCCACTGCCTCGTCGATCGGTACCTGACCTTTCAACATCTCTGCAGAAGTTCCTCTTGAGTAGAACATATCGCCAGCCGGCATGAAGTCTGCATATGCAGATGGTAATCCATGCTCTGTAACATCCAATCCACGAAGTTCCTCTTCCGGTGTTACACGAAGACCGAAGATTGCTTTGATCACTGCAAAAGTAATTGTGATCGTAACTGCTGCCCAAGCTACTACTGTAACGATTGCGAGACACTGTAAACCAAGCTGTGTAAATCCACCGCCATAGAAAAGACCCTCGCCCTTGATCGAACCACTTTCTAATGCGATCGCATAACCGGGAGCTGCCTTTGTGGCAAATAAACCGGTTGCAAATGTTCCCCAGATACCATTCATCATATGTACGGCAACGGCACCAACAGGATCATCGACTTTCAACTTATGATCTAAGAACCATACACCAAATACTACCAAAAGTCCTGCAACAGCACCGATCACAAATGCTCCGGTTGCATCTGTTACATCACAAGGAGCTGTGATCGCTACCAGACCTGCCAATGATGCATTCAAACACATAGAAACATCAGGTGCACCATATTTTACCCAAGTAAAGATCAAACATACAACTGTTGCAACTGCCGGTGCGATCGTAGTTGTCAAAAAGATAGATCCAAGATCTTCCAGCGATGTTGCTGCTGCACCGTTAAATCCATACCAGCCAAACCAAAGAATAAATACACCAAGTGCACCGATTGGAATGTTATGTCCCGGAA
>JALEPA010000023.1 GCA_022766515.1 Lachnospiraceae bacterium
TTCCTTAGAGTCAATATCCAAGTGGTTGGTAGGCTCGTCCAGGATGAGGAAGTTGGCATCTGACAGCATCAGTTTTGCCAGAGAAACTCGACCTCGCTCGCCACCGCTTAAGTTTTTGATCTGCTTGAATACATCATCTTCGGTAAATAGAAATGCCGCCAGCGTATTTCGTACCTGCGTATTGTTCATATATGGATAGGCGTCCTGAATCTCCTCAAACAGTGTCTTTTCCGGATGTAGGACTTGATGTTCCTGGTCATAGTAACCGATCTGTACATTGGTGCCGAGTACGATCTTTCCGGCATCGGGTGGGAGAAGTTCATTGATGATCTTCAGGATCGTTGTTTTACCTGTACCGTTATCACCAATGATCGCAGCGCGGTCACCTCGCTTGAGGGAAAAAGAAATGTCATGAAATAAATTTCTGCCATCAAACGATTTGCTCAAACCCTCGATCGTCAATACATCATTACCACTCTGGATCTTAGGAGTAAATAATAATTTCATTTGTGTATTTTCTTCGGTAGGTTTCTCGACAATATCCATTTTTTGCAGCATCTTTTCACGGCTTTCTGCGCGCTTGATCGATTTTTCACGGTTGAAAGAGCGCAGCTTTGCAATGACTTCTTCCTGATGTTTGATCTCTGCCTGCTGATTTTGGTACTGCTTCATCAGACTGTCCAAAATACTCTGTCGTTTCGTGATGTAATCGCTATAGTTGCCGCTGTACATACGGGCGTGTGTGTGACGCAGTTCGATGACTTTCGTCACGATCTTGTCCAGAAAATAGCGGTCATGAGCAACGATCAGCACGGCTCCTTTATAATTGGAAAGGTAGGTTTCCAACCAGGCGATCGCTGCAATATCCAAATGGTTGGTCGGCTCATCTAAGATGATCAGATCCGGTGCCTGCAAAAGCATTTTTGCCAGTGCGACACGGGTTTTCTCTCCACCGGAGAGCGTCATGACCGGTTTATCAAAGTCCTCCTCAGTAAAGCCAAGTCCTTTTAGGACACCGACAAGTTCGCTTTGATAAGCATAGCCGTTCAACTGTTCAAAACGGTGTCTGGCTTGATCAAACTGCCGAATGGCTTTTTCAAGTTCGTCCCCTTCCAGATGATTCATCTGTTCGGAAAGTTCTGCAATCTGCTGTTCCAGTTTGCGCACTTCCGGCTTGGCATCCTGCATTTCCTCTAAAATGCTGTGCTCGGATGAATATTCCTGATTTTGCGCTAAGTATCCTACAGTTGTGGAACTTGAGAGGATCACTTCGCCCTGATCGGGAGAGAGCTGTCCGGTAATGATCTTTAACAGAGTTGACTTGCCGGAGCCGTTGACACCGACAATGGCTGCTTTTTCGTGTTCATTGATGTGAAAGGATACATCCGATAAGATCACATCCGTGATAAACGCTTTATCAATATGACTACATTGTAAAATCAATGGGATTCCTCCAATCTGACATTATATTCTTCGTGAAAGGTTACAGTGGCAACAAAGCATTGACGCTGTGTCTTTCTGTGTATCATAAGTACAAACCAATTTAGTATAGCGGATTTACGACAAAATTTCCAGTCAATGCACAAATTTAAGGTGAAATATGCATAAATTTAAGGTGAAAAATGCAGTGAAATTCTTGCGGGAATATGTTACAATAAAAAGGGTGCGTGAGTTTTACGGACTGAGGAAAGGAAATTAGGATTACTATGACAAAACAGGAATTTAGAGATAGATTAGAGAAAGGCAGACTGCTGTTAGACGGTGCTACGGGCTCGAACCTGCAGGAGAGAGGCATGCCGGCGGGTGTGTGCCCGGAGGAATGGATCATCGAGCACCCGGATGTGCTGAAAGAGCTGCAGATCGAGTATTATGCGGCAGGCAGTGATGCTGTATATGCACCGACTTTTTCCGGTAACCGGATCAAACTGGAGGAATATGGTTTACAGGATCATTTGCAGGAAATGAACCGGGCATTGGTACAGATTTCTAAAGATGCTGTCGTGGAAGTAAGGAAACGCGGTCTGGTTCCCGAAGATAAACCATTGTATGTGATCGGTGATATTACGATGACCGGTAAGCAGGTCGCACCGATGGGACCGCTTTCGTTTGAAGAATTGGTAACTATTTATAAAGAGCAGATCGAGGTGTTGCTGGATGCCGGAGTGGATGCGCTCGTAGTCGAGACGATGATGAGCCTCCAGGAATGTCGTGCGGCAGTGATCGCTGCAAAGGAGATCGGTGAATGTCCGATCATGGTCACATTGACTTTTGCGGAAGATGGTAGAACATTGTTTGGAACGGATCCGGCAACGGCTGCATTGGTATTGACAACTTTAGGCGTTGATGCTGTAGGTGTCAACTGTTCGACCGGACCGGATAAGATGGTAGAGGTGGTCAAGCAGATGCGCCGCTATGCGGATATTCCGATCATTGCAAAGCCAAATGCGGGTCTGCCTAAATTGGTGAATGAAAAGACAGTATATGAGATGGATGCCGAAGAATTTGCCAGAGAGATGTTACCGCTGGTAGATGCGGGTGCGGATATCTTAGGCGGATGCTGTGGTACGACACCAGAGCATATCCGCCTTTTGACAGAGGCATTGCAGCAGAAAGGACTGTTAGAAGAAGTTTCATTCCCGGCGCGAAGAGGCAATGTGATACGAAGAGCACTTTCTAACGAGAGAAGAACGCAGGAAATTGATCTGGATGGTGCATTTTTGGTCATTGGTGAACGAATCAATCCAACAGGAAAGAAAGCATTACAGGCACAGCTGAGAGAGGGTTCTCTGGATCTGGTTGTTGAGATGGCAGAGGCACAGGAGGAAGCCGGAGCAGCTATTCTGGATGTTAACATGGGAATGAACGGCATTGACGAAAAAACGATGATGCTGCAGGTTGTCAATGAGTTGACGATGGCAAGCAATCTGCCATTAGCGATTGATTCCAGTTATGTAGATGTTGTTGAGGCGGCACTCCGGATCTATCCGGGAAGAGCTTTGATCAATTCGATCTCCTTAGAGCCGGAGAAGTTTGAAAAGCTGATCCCGATCGCTAAAAAATACGGAGCGATGTTTATCCTGCTTCCTTTATCAGAAAAAGGCTTGCCGGAAAATTTACAGGAAAAGAAGGATATTATCCATACCATTTATGAGGCGGCAAAGCAGCAGGGACTTTGCAGTGAAGATATTGTAGTGGATGGTCTGGTAGCAACGATTGGTGCTAATAAAAATGCGGCGAAAGAGACGCTGGAGACGATCCGTTACTGCAAGGAAGAACTTCATATGGCGACAGCGTGTGGCTTGTCTAACATATCTTTTGGATTGCCGGAGCGACTGTTTGTCAACAGTGCGTTTATGGCGTTGGCGATCGGACAGGGTCTTACGATGGCGATCGCAAATCCGTCACAGGATCTGTTGATGCATGCGGTGTATGCAGCGGATCTACTAATGAATAAGCCGGATGGAGATTTACGCTACATCAATCGTGTGGCGGAGCATAAGATCTCGGTTGTAAACGGAGAAGTAGATACGACGCAGGTATCATCCGGTTCGACGGGCGGTCAGAGAAAGGATCTGATACCGGAGGAACATGCGGGAGATACGGTATATGAAGCGGTCATTAAGGGAAGAAAAAATAAAGTAGCCTCTTTGGTACAGGCAGCTTTGGATGGGGGAAAAGATGCACAGACGATCATTGATGAGAGTTTGATACCGGCGATCAACCGGGTTGGAGAACTGTTTGATCAGCAGATTTATTTCCTGCCGCAGCTGATTTCCAGTGCCGAGACGATGGAGACGGGAATCGGTGTTGTGGAACCGATCCTGGCGGCAAATCGGTCGGCAGAGCCGTTGGCTACGATCGTACTCGCTACGGTAGAGCATGATATTCATGATATTGGAAAGAATCTGGTGGCACTGATGTTCCGTAATTATGGTTACCGCGTGATCGACCTTGGAAAGGATGTACCTGCAGAGAAGATCATAGAGGCGGCAAAGGAAGAAGATGCGGATATTATTGGATTATCGGCATTGATGACAACGACGATGATGGAAATGAAGACGGTCGTAAATATGGCAAAGAAAGAGAACCTGAGAGCGAAGATCTTGATCGGTGGTGCAGTGATCACACAGGGATTTGCAGATGAGATCGGTGCGGATGGTTATTCCGGGGATGCGCAGGAGGCGGTTGTCGTGGCAAAACGCCTGTTAGAGCAGTAGAAGCATCGTACAAAATCGGAAAGTTGCCCAAACAACTCGTTTCCTATGGAAATGGGCGAAAGATAGATAGAAGAGAGGCTGTGGTGCATAAAATGGTAGATGTAGTAATTCCGGCATTCAAGCCGGGGGAAGAATTTGGAGATCTGATGAAACGGCTGATGAAGCAGACGGTTCAGCCGGATCATATCTTTGTTTTGCAGACAGTGCAGGACGAGAACGAGACAATGATACAGTCGATGGATGAACGGATCAAGGTCATTCCGGTATTACAATCGGAATTTGATCACGGTGGAACGAGAGCTCTGGGAATGGAAAAATCCGATGCGGAGTTTGTATTGATGATGACGCAGGATGCCATTCCGGTCGATGATAAATTGATCGAGAATTTATTGAAGGCGATGGATGATCCACAGGTGGGGATTGCCTATGGACGGCAGCTTGCGAGAAAACAGTCCGGGCGTTTGGAGCGGATGACGAGAATGTATAATTATCCGGAAGAGAGTCGGGTCAAGAGTGAGGATGACCGTGCAGAACTGGGTATCAAGACATATTTTTGCTCGGATGTATGCGCCCTATATCGCAAAGCGTATTATGAGCAGGTTGGTGGGTTTGTGTCTCCGACACTGTTTAATGAAGATATGATCATTGCTTATGAAATGATGCAGGAAGGATTCTTGGTGGCATATCAGGCAGAGGCAAAGGTGATCCATTCGCATGATTATACTTGCATGCAGCAGTTTCACCGCAACTTTGATCTTGGTGTTTCACAGCGGCAATACGCAGAGATCTTTGCGGAAATATCCTCCGAAAAAGAGGGTGCAGGTTATGCCGGCAGGGTGGTCAAACAGTTACTAGCAGGTGGGCATGTTTGCGATGCGTTTTATTTCTGCCTGCAATGCGGATTTCGACTGATCGGATACCGCCTGGGGCTGCATTATGAGAAATTACCAAAGAAATTGTTGATGAAATGTACCGGAAGTGCATGGTACTGGAAATGATCGTATCGACAAAGTAACAAGTCGACAGATAAGAATGGAGGGAGCTTATGGATCATATTAAGATTAAAGGTTTGGAAGTATTTGGAAATCATGGAGTGCTTCCGGAGGAAAATCAGCTTGGACAAAAATTTATCGTGCATGCGGATATGGAGCTGGATACCCATCAGGCAGGCGTGTCGGATGCGTTGGAAGATTCTGTGGCGTATGATCAGGTAGCAGATCTGATCTATACGGAGACAAAGCGGAACACTTTTCAGCTGTTAGAACGCCTTGCAGATCATTTGGCAAAACAGATCTTATTGACTTTTCCGGCAGTGAAAGGTGTGACATTGGAAGTCGAGAAACCTTGGGCTCCGATCCATTTACATTTACAGACAGTTGCCGTGAAGATCCACAGAGGATGGCACAGAGTGGCACTTAGCATAGGATCTAACATGGGAGATAAGCGGGCAAATCTTGACAGAGCTTTGGAACTGTTGTCACAGGATGAGCAGAATCAGGTGCTTAAAGTGTCAGAGTATATTGTGACGGTTCCGGTAGGTGGTGTGGAGCAGGATGATTTCCTGAACGGAGCGGTACTGCTTGACACGATCAAGACACCGGAAGAGATGCTTAGTCAGATCGGAGATATTGAAAAGGAATTAAAGAGAGTACGGACCGTACATTGGGGACCTCGCACGATCGACCTCGATATTCTGTTGTATGACCAAGCAATCATCAGCACGGATGATCTGATCATTCCGCATCCTGAGATGTGCAATCGCAGATTTGTCTTGGAACCGCTTGATCAGATCGCACCGTATCTGGTGCATCCGATCTATAGGAAAACGATTCATGACCTATTGCTGAATCTAGGCATTGTGCGGTGATCAGAGTCGATAATAGGGCAGGGGAGAGAATCGGGTAGAATGACAAAAAAGAGATGAGATAGAATGGAGACAACTATGACAAAAGCGAAAAGCCATAAGGCGAGAAATGTTGTATTGGTGATAATTATAGCGATAGCAGTCATTTTACTTTTGATATTGATAAAAATGAGTACAAGCATAGCATTGTATGATGATCCAAACACAAGAGGAAATACAAGCGGTAACCTTTTGAACGGTGGTAAATTTTGCGAAAGTGACGGCAAGATTTATTTTTCTAATCCGCGGGATGAGGGTTCGCTGTATGTGATGGATGATGATCTGAAAAATGCGAAGAAGCTGCATGGGGACAGTGTTAGTTATCTGAATGTCTCCGGAAAGTACATTTTTTATACGAGAAGAAATGACAAAAAGACAAGTACAGGCGATGCCGTGTTATCGCTGAGTAAAACAGGTCTGTTTCGTCTGCAGACCGATGGTAAAAAATTGGGCACTTTGTATGACGATCCTACACAGTCGTTATGTCTGTACGGCAATTTTGTTTATTATCAGCATTATGACCGAAAGAAAGGATTGCAGTTAAATGCAGCAAAGATTGATGGTTCCAGTGATGAGATGCTATTAGATGAGGGCGTGGCTCCTTATTCGGTCGAACAGGGAACAATCTATTATACGGGATATGACAAAGAACATTGGATTCATTCTATGAATATCAATGGAACGGATCAAAAGGTACTGTATGATGGAAATTGTACATCGTTGATCAGGCAGGGGGATCACCTGTATTTTATGGATATGGAGCGTGATTACGCGCTGGTCAGAACAGAGTTAGACGGCTCTGATCCACAGATCCTGGTGGCAGACAGGCTCGCTACTTACAATGTAGATGAGAAAGAGTCTACCGTATATTACCAGGTCGATGATGGCGAAAATAATGGGTTGTATGCAATGGATCTGAATGGTGGCAAAGCAAGAAAAATTGCGGATGGCGATTACAATTATATCCATATCGTAGGGGACTACCTGATCTATGAAGATTTTGAGGGAACTACCATGTATGTCATGGATCTGGCAACGGAGCAAAAGGTTTCTTTTGAGCCACCGATCGATAAGAAATAGTCTGACAGGGCAAAGAGTAACAGCCCTTGTCATGGACAAAAAATATAAGAATGCAGGATTGCATTGGAATGGAGAGTAACATGATAAAATTACCGGCAGTATTTAGTGATCATATGGTCATGCAGAGAGACAAAAATATTTCCGTTTGGGGAACTTGTGATGCGGAGGCGATCACTGTCACCTTGGGAGACACATCCGTGAAAGCGATTGTCAAGGATGGCACTTTTGAAGCAATGCTTCCTCCAAGAAAAGCAGGTGGCCCTTTCACGATGACCATTTCTTCGGGGCAGGAGGAGATACGCTATGAAGACATTATGATCGGAGAGGTCTGGCTGGCAGGTGGACAGTCCAATATGGAGTTGGAGCTGCAAAACAGCAAGAATGGTAAAGAAGTCGTAGCTAATATTAAGAATGATGCCGTGCGGTATTACTATACCCCAAAGGTGCCTTATGTAGGAGAAAAGCTGTATGAGGCAGAGGCAGAAAGCGCATGGGATCTTTGTACTCCGGAAAAGGCGGGAAGATGGTCGGCGGTTGCCTATTATTTTGCAGATAAATTAGCAAAAGAACTTGGTGTTACTGTGGGGATCATCGGCTGCAACTGGGGTGGAACTTCTGCTTCCTGCTGGGTTGGCAGAGAGACATTGGAAAATATTGGCGAAGTTCGCAAGTATATCACGGATTATGATGACATCATTGCACATCAGGATCCGGATGAGTATATCAAGGAACGAGAAGAGTATTTGGTATACCAGGCAGAGTTTGATAAAAATGTGGGCAAATATTATGAAACGGCTGAAAATCCAACTTGGGAAGAGGCACTTTCCCTGTATGGCGAGAATAAATATCCGGGCCCAATGGGACCTCGTTCGGAGACAAGACCATGTGGTCTGTATGAATGTATGTTGCAAAGAGTCTGCCCATATACTTTAGGTGGATTCCTGTATTATCAGGGAGAAGAGGACGATCACCGTCCTTATAGCTATTATGAGTTGTTGAGCGGCCTGATCCGTCAGTGGCGAAAAGACTGGAAGGACGATACCCTTCCATTTATGCTGGTACAGCTTCCAATGTTCCGGAATGGAGGAGATGAGCCGGATTATCAAAACTGGCCATTTATCCGTGAGGCGCAGATGCGAGTGTTCCAGACAGTCAAAAACACGGGAATTGCCGTGATCTTGGATAAGGGTGAGTTTGGTAACATTCATCCGACAGAGAAAGACAGCGTAGGACAGCGTCTGGCAATGCAGGCATTGTATCATGTGTTTGGCAAGGCAGACGAAAAGGAAACGTTTGGTCCGATCTTTGATCGTTATCGTATCGAAGACGGTAAGATGGTATTCCATTTTGCTCATGGTGCCGGATTGCACTGTACCGAGGAACAAGTAACAGGCTTTGAACTTGCCGGGGAAGATCAGCAGTATTATGAGGCAGAGGCGAAGATCTGTGGGGAAGAAGTCGTTGCTTCTTGCGAAAAGGTATCACAGCCTATGTACGGAAGATTTTGTTGGACCAATTATCGTCCGGTGACATTGTTTGGTGAAAATGGAATTCCTGCGGCTCCGTTCCGTACCAGCAGATGGGATGGTGCAATCGCTACAGGAAGCAGAAACGGCTGGGAGTTTTAGTAATCACATCAGCACATAAGGGAGGAAGTAAATGAAGGGATGGATGATCGCTGCCGTAGTGGTAGTATGTTTGATCGTATGGATCGTTTCCGTTTACAACGGATTGGTAAAATTGCAGATCTTGGTGGACGAGGCATTTGCTACGATGGATGTCTATTTGAAGAAAAGATATGACATGATACCAAATCTGGTAGAAGTCGTAAAGGGGTATGCCGGTCACGAAAAGGAAACTTTGGAGAAGATCGTACGACTGCGAAGCGGCAATTATGAGGAAATGAGTGACGAGGAAAAATGGCAGGCAGATAAGGCATTATCCAAAGCAGTTCCTCAGATCATGGCATTAGCGGAAAATTATCCTGAGTTAAAAGCCAATCAAAATTTCATGGGACTAAGCAAGGAACTCAGTAACATGGAAGAGGAGATTGCAAATGCCAGAAAGTATTATAATGGTGCGGTAAAACAGTACAACATGAGGGTACAGATGTTTCCGGGCAGTCTGATCGCAGGTTTGATGCATTTTACATCAAAGAAAATGTATCAGATCGAGGATGGCGCAGAAAGACAGAATGTGCAGGTGAAGTTTTAATGGGTAGAAAAATAGGGTTATGGAGCATTGCTATTTTACTTGCTGTATTGATGATCGCCGGGAGCGGTGCGGTGGTGCAGGCAGAAGGGATCAATCCGTATGATATCACCAGTTATGAAGTGAACATTCGTGTGGACAAAAAGAATGTATATCATATTGATGAGAAGATTGGTGTGTATTTTAATAGGCAGCGGCATGGTATTTACCGCGATATTCCTGTGATCAACACAGTTACCAGGGAGGATGGTAGCAGTAGTAAGATTCAGGCAGCGATCGATCACATTGATTGTCATGGAGATACCAATACGGTGAAGCGTTCCGGAAGTAACTGCAGGATCAAGCTTGGCGATGAAGACCGGACTTTGCTGGGGGCAAAAGCCTATTATATTTCGTATGAATATCATATGGGAAATGATGTGCTAAAGGACGCGGATGAATTTTATTATAATGTCATCGGCACAGGCTGGGATACGACGATTCAAAATGTCCGTTTTCAAATAGAAATGCCGGAGTTCATTGACGAGGGAAATGTCGGCATGGCTTATGGCAGTGCAGGATCGACCAATGATGCGGGCTTGACCTATACGGTGTCTGGTAATGTGCTGAAGGGAGCATTGGATCAAAGCATTACCTTACAGCCGGGCGAGGCAGTGACAGTGCGTATGACGATGCCGGAAGGATATTTTGAAAAACAATTAAATATTCCCTTGCCGGCTGTTGCAGCAATCTTAGTGTCAATAGCGGGAATGTTGGCGGCTTTTCTGATGTGGTGGAAAGTCGGAAGGGACAATCCTGTGGTGGAAACAATTCAGTTTCATGCACCAAAGGGTTTTAACAGCTTAGAGGTGGCACTGATGTATCGCGGAAAGGTGCGGAATAAAGATGTAGTATCGCTGATCGTGTATCTGGCTCAGAAAGGCTACATACGCATTTACACCAGAGGAAAGAGCAGGATTACCGGAGAAGACAATTTTACCTTGGAAAAGGTAAGAGAGTACGATGGCAACAATAAGATCGAAAGAGGATTCATGGATAAGTTGTTTGCCCAGAGTAATCTGGTGGGAAAAGGGCAGTTACGAAATACCTTTTATAAAACGGTGGAAAAGGTCGTATCCACGATGAATTCCAAGCAAAACCGCCAAGTGATATTTTATAACAATTCTATTAATAAACATGTGCTCTGTGTCTTCTTGGCAGCAGTCGTGTTTTTGATGGTGAGTTATCAGCCGATGTATGAATACACCTATTCTGTATTTGCGGCGATCGTCATTCCGGTGGTGCTAGGATCGGTGTTCTTTTCGCTGTTGATAGCAGCATCGAAACAATCAGGGATGAGTTCACTAATTGCATCGCTCATCTCCTGTCTGTTCATGTCGGTATATATGGCATTGGAGTATGTCAATGCTTTCCGTTATGCACATTTCTTATACAAAGTATCTTTAGTGATCGGAATTGTGGCATGCCTTGTGATCGCATTTTTTGATCACTTTATGCCAAAAAGAACACCATATGGTACAGAGATGTTAGGAAAGATATTGGGCTTTAAGCGGTTCCTGGAAACAGCCGAAAAAGATCGTTTGGAAATGCTGGTAGAAAAAGAACCGGAATATTTTTATAATATTTTACCATATGCGTATGTGCTGGATGTGTCGGATGCCTGGATGGAGAAATTTGAGTCGATCGCAATGCAGCCGCCTGGATGGTATGGAGAGCCTGGTGGTGAAACATTCCGTATGCACGAATTTCGACACTTCATGCATCATACGATGCGCGATGTTGGAATGTCGATGAACTCCCGACCAAGCAGTTCCGGTTCCGGACATAGTGGAGGAGGACATAGCGGGGGCGGCTCCGGTGGAGGCGGAGGCGGTTCTTGGTAACTAAGAGCAAAGCCCGCGCTTTGCGTTTATCGTTTATGTTGCTCTGCAAGAATTGCATGTTGTCAAAACGGGGGGATTTGTGCTATAATCTTACGATGGTACGAATATGAGTAATCATTGGGGTCTGTGCTGGCGCGTGAGGCACAGATGCCTGGCAATTTTGGGGAATCCAAAAGCCACCGAATGGTATGTGAGATACATACTAAATAGTAGATTTAGATACGCGCGCAGAAAGAGGAGAGCATGGCTGAGAAGAAAAATATTTTGACCGAAGAAGGTCTGGCAAAGCTGGAAGACGAGTTACAGGACTTAAAAGTAAATAAACGAAAAGAAGTAGCGGTAAAGATTAAAGAAGCCAGAGAACAGGGCGATTTGTCCGAGAACGCTGAGTATGATGCAGCGAAAGATGAGCAGAGAGACATTGAGCTTCGTATCGAGGAGATCGAGAGCATTTTGAAAAATGCTGAGGTCGTAAGCAGCAAGGATATGGATGCTAATGCGATCAACATTGGTTCTACAGTTATCATTCAGGATGAGACATCCGGTGAAGAGATGGAATACAAGATTGTTGGTTCTACAGAGGCAGATATTTTGGGTGGAAAGATTTCCAATGAGTCTCCTGTAGGAATGGCATTGATCGGAGCAAAAGCAGGCGACATCGTTGATGTGGAGACACCATCCGGTGCCGTTATGAAATACAAAGTATTAGGTATTGAGAAATAAGAGAAAGGGGCTAAAATCGTGGCTGAGCAGCAGAAGAAACCACAGAAGGAGCAGGATGTCAACCAGCTTCTCAAGGTTCGTAGAGAGAAATTAGCAAATTTACAGGCAGAGGGCAAAGATCCTTTTGTTATTACAAAATATGATGTTACACATCATTCTATGGAGATCAAAGACAACTATGATGCATTAGAGGGAAAAGAAGTATCAGTGGCAGGCCGTATGATGTTTAAGCGTGTCATGGGTAAGGCTTCTTTCTGCAATGTGCAGGATCTTCAAGGCAACATTCAGGCATATGTTGCAAGAGATGATATTGGTGAGGATTCCTATAAGGATTTCAAAAAATACGATGTAGGAGATATTCTTGGTATCAAGGGAATTGTCTTTAAGACAAAGACCGGAGAAATCTCAATTCATGCAAACGAGGTAACTTTGTTGTCTAAGAGTTTGCAGATCCTTCCGGAGAAATATCATGGATTGACGGACACCGATACTCGTTATCGTCAGCGTTATGTAGATCTGATCATGAACGAAGATGTCAAAGATACCTTTATCAAGCGTTCTAAGGTAATCAGCAGCATCCGCCGCTATTTGGATGGACAGGGCTTTATGGAAGTTGAGACTCCAATGCTCGTTTCCAATGCCGGTGGTGCAGCAGCAAGACCATTTGAGACACACTTTAATGCTTTGGATGAAGACTTAAAGCTTCGTATCTCTTTGGAATTGTACTTAAAGAGATTGATCGTAGGCGGTATGGAGCGTGTGTACGAGATCGGTCGTGTATTCCGTAATGAGGGATTGGACACAAGACACAATCCGGAGTTTACATTGATGGAGTTATATCAGGCATATACCGACTATCACGGCATGATGGATCTGACAGAGAACCTGTATCGTTACATCGCAAAAGAAGTAACCGGTTCGGAAGTGCTTACTTACGGTGAGCATACGATGGATCTGTCCAAGCCATTTGAGCGTATCACAATGGTAGACGCTGTTAAGAAGTATGCAAATGTTGACTTCAACGAAGTTGCAGATACAGCCGCTGCTAAGAAATTGGCAGATGAGCATCATATTGAATATGAGGATCGTCATGAAAAAGGTGACATTCTCAACCTCTTCTTCGAGGAGTATGTAGAGGAGCATTTGATCCAGCCAACCTTTATCATGGATCATCCGATCGAGATTTCTCCTTTGACCAAGAAGAAACCGGACAATCCGGATTATGTAGAGCGTTTTGAGTTCTTCATGAATGGATGGGAGATGGCAAATGCTTACTCTGAGTTGAATGATCCTATCGATCAGAGAGAGCGTTTCGAGGCACAGGAAAAGGCGTTTGAAGCAGGTGATGATGAAGCTAATCACACAGACGAGGACTTCTTAAATGCTTTGAGTATCGGTATGCCTCCTACCGGCGGAATTGGATTTGGTATTGACCGTATGGTTATGATGATGACAAATTCACCGGCAATTAGAGATGTGTTGTTGTTCCCGACGATGAAGAGTTTGAATAGCGAAAGGTAGGAAAATCAAGGGTTTGCGCAATCACATAACCCAAATTTAACACCAACTTAACACCAATTTTTGAAGTTTAACACTGAGAGCAAAATATGAGGTAAAAAGAAGCAGTCGAACGATGTGATCCGGCTGCTTTCTTTGTTTATGCGGTTGTGAGTATGGATACAGGTATAGCGAGGTATAACTATAGAAGCTTTTTCGTATAAAATTTTTGTATACGAATGGGACATACGAACAGTATACGAATGTTCACGGTATCGCTTTGCTGCGTTTTTCTTACAGTAATATTTCTATACAAATTTCATTAAGTTGATTCTAAGGCGTTTTAATTTGAAAGGCATAAGTTTGTCTGCAAATCATTAGATCACCGTCAGAATAAACGCATCTGAGTATAAACAGTGGCAGTAAATTTGATAGGCAGCATCGTATATGATCCGGCATTTCAGAAATGATTTGTGGTACAAAAAAAGAGAAGAGCGTTGAGTATTCTTCTCTTTTTTTATCTAAAAATTTCCAAGTTAATCAAGTAAGCATTCCATTGAAACGGTGTATTGCTCCTTGATCTTCTCGAAGGCTTTCTTTGTTACTCGGTAGCTTTTCCAGTTTTCGATCTGTTTCTTGCATCCGGTAATCCAATGTGCATCTAATGCCATGATTCCCCTCCCGTTAAGGTCTAAAGGTGTATCAAGAATGTAATGCTTGCCATCGCATGAGTGTGTAGCCTCAATCTGGCAATCTGGGGTTTCCTGTTCCATCTCTGGGGTATAGAGGTATTCCCCAGGTTCATTTGCTTTGCTTGACTCCTGGGGTGCAGGCTGTGCCAATTCCAGGCGTTTCAGTCTGCCGATTCTGCGAAGTGTAAACATTTCGGATTCTGTTATTCTGCCATTCTCTGCGAGGTCCTCTACTGTCTCAAGATAGAAATCACAGCTTTCAACCGTGCCGCAGATCTCGAAGAGTGCCGCCAAATTTTTATATCCGTTTGTATGCTCAATTTTTTTTGTTGGAAAAGTAATGATTTTACACATAATTTTGTACCTCCTGTGTTTGGTGTTTTCCTTTGATCTGTATATATAATATCACTTTATAAAGTGATAGTCAAGTACTTTTGTAACTTTTTTTAGTTATTTTTTGTTGACTTTAAATTTTAGAAATTGTACTATATATATAAGATCAACAGAAAGGGGGATTTTTTATATGTTAAGATATAAAATAAATGTTGGTGATGCTTTAGAAAGAATAGGATTTAATGCGTACAAAGCTAAAACAACTAAGCTATTAAGTCAAGATACATTAAAAAAATTAAAAGCAGATGATACAAATATCTCATTAAAAAGTCTTAATAATATCTGTATGCTTTTGGATATGCAGCCCAAAGATTTATTGATATATGAGCAAACAGAAGAAGAAAAAGAGAAGTTAAAAAAGTTATAGAAACTACTTGACTATAACTTTAGAAAGTGATATTATAATATTGTCGAAAGACAATAACCCGAAAGGGAGAAAGGGGGACACATGGAAGACATGAATATGCAGGAAGCATCAAGAATAATCTTAGGGCTAAGAGCCGCCGGATGGAGTGAAAAGGATATAAACGATTTTATTCTTTTTGTCGAAACTGGAGATGAACGGTATAAGCCAAAACAAAAGGCTGACTAAAAAGCCAGCCAAACACCAAACAAAGGGCGGTTTTATTACCGCTCTTATTTTTATTATAGTGATGGTTGCCGGAAATAGCAACTATTTTTTATTGCTCTGAAATTGTGAATAGTATACAAAAATTTACTGTTGATTTTGGCAATAATAACTATGGTTACCGTTTGGTTGTCACTTTGTCACCATATGGTTACTTTTTGGGTGCATAAGTAGAGTAGATTAGGTTAGTATAGTAGAGGTTTAGGTTAGGATAGTATAGATTAGGGGAGAGGAAAGAAAAGAAAATAAAAAAAGAAAGTGGAATTTTTGAAAGTGATCCAGTATGCAAGATATTTTAGGTATTTTATTTTTTTTATTTTTCCCTTGATTTTTGTTCTGGTATCTGTTATTGTAGTAATTACTCCGAACGGTATAGCTGATTCGGGCAAGTGATGAGCTTGGTTTTGAGGAAACTCGGTGAGTTATGAAGAATAGATCGTATTCTTAAAGGTCTATTGTTTATAGCTCATTTTTTGTTTTTACGGAAAATTTTAAGGTGGTGAATGTTATGGGCGGTAAAGGTTCAGGAAATAGAATGGTAGCAAAAAATCAGGCATGGAAGAAGTCGCCAGTTATTGGCGATAATGGAATTACTGCTACCAAAGAGGAGATCAGCAAGATTACGGCTCACGCTCTGGAAATGGCTTTGTGGGATGAGATTGATACCAAAGATCCAGAGCAGTTAAGAGATAGAACGCTGAAATATCTCCAGTATTGTATTGATAACAATATCAAGCCCGGAAACCTAGGATTATACAATGCGTGGGGAATTACTAAGGGCGAAGTAAGCAACATACAGCGTGCAGAACCCAACTCAGCGCGTGCTGCCGTCATTAAAAAAAGCCGTCAAATAATGGCGCAAATTCGAGAACAGCTAATGTCTGACGGAAAGATCAACCCTGTAACGGGTATCTTCTGGCAAAAGAACTGGGATGGCTTAAAAGATCAGCAGGAGGTTGTAATTGAGCCTAGAAACCAAGTCGAGGCAGAAAAGACACCGGAGGAAGTACAGAAAATGCTAGAGGATGACATCCCTATAGATGTTGAATATAGTGAATAAATATGCAGAAATGCCGTATATTTATAGACTGCTATTCGTGGATATGGCTACAAAGCCCGTAAACAAAGGATTCTTTGAAAAATTAACTCTGGGATAAAGTCGAGTTTGTTCCAGAGTTAACAAAAATAGATCAAAAAAACTATTTTGTATGATCATTTTCATTCCGTCCGCTTGCTCGCTACTATGTGACGGCACAGAGGGGGCGGGGGTTACAGGAGGGGGCGCCAGCCCCCAACTCGACCCCTCAAGGAGCGAAAAAACAAAAAAGGGTATACGGTTAAGGAGGGTATCGAATGTTTGGCAGAAAGAAACGACACATTAAGTTTTTGGAACAAGAAAACGAACTGTTACGCTACGAGCTGAGGAAAGCAGAACACTATGCAGATCATGCAGCAAATGGGAACATTGCAAAAATCCTTTTGCAGAATCCGGGATCTATCAGAGGTGGGCAGATTGTGATTACGCAAAGTGAGTTGGACGCAGTAACAGAAAAAAGGCTGATCATCGTACCTTGCATCAGAGGAGAGCGATTGCAGGTAAGAATCAGTGGCTGAAAAAATTTCTAAAAACAAAAAAAGGAGATGTAGTATGCAGGCTTTGAAAATTGCAACAATCATATTCAACATAGCGATGTTGCTGTGGATGATTGTTATGGATTGCAAAGAAAAAAATACGGGCACAAGTGTAGGATTCAAAATTTTGTCACTTGGCTTTGGTGGAACAATCGTATATTTGATCATGAATTAGCAGAAAGGAAAAGGTGATGAAATGAAAAAGAAATTGTTGGCAGTGTTATTGGCAGTGGCATTGACCATGTCATTAACAGGATGTACGGAATCGGAAAAAGTGTCAGAGAATGTCTCACAGGAAGCAGATAACTTCAATGTGCTGCGGAGATTGGCGGTGATCAATTCGAGAACGGACAAAGTAGAATTTGAACTCATCGGTGCATTTTCTCTCGAAGTGGAAAACAAGAATAAGATCAATGTGATCTGCGAAATGGAAGATGGATCATACAAAAAGCACATTGTTGGTCTGAACCAGGAGACTATGTATGTGGTTGAAGATATTGGCGGTGCCAAAGTGAATAAATACAAGTATGAGGTCAATTACATTCCAGAGTCTATCGTTCCGTTCACTGTAACGAGTAAGAAATAGATAGTGGCAGGCTTGACACGATAAACATGAATGCTAACTGGTGAAAATCGGTTAGTGGCATATAGCTCAGTGGGGATTATTTGAAAAACAGATATGGAGGAGGGTGGCACATATGATTGTAACAAAGCATGCCAAATATCGTATGAAGCAGAGATGCGGTATTAGGAAGAAATCAATCAACAAAATGGCAAAGAAAGTGTATCAGTTAGGTGTGCGGCATGCGGAGACATCGGGAGATCTGCAAAAGTGGGTTGACAGTTTGTATTTTTACAATAAATCTGCCAATCAGATCCGGTTATATGGAGATATGGCATACATATTTCACAACCAGAAGTTGATTACGGTGATTAAGGTGCCGGAAAACCTCGTTCCTGACATCGTTGCAATTAGAAGGTCCAAAGAAGAGAAAGGCAGGAGAAAACATGAATCAGATCGAAGAACACAAAAAATTGGTTGAATTTCTGCATGATGTATATGTGCGGAAGAATCATGACTACGGAGACAGCTTTTCAAGATCATTTGGTAAATATGGGATTACGGCAGCATTGGTCCGCATGGAAGATAAGTGGAATCGATTGGAAAATCTTGCTGGCGGTGAAAAACAGAGAGTGCCGGATGAGAGCCTCCGAGATACCTGTCTTGATCTGGCGAATTATTGTCTGATGACGGTAATGGAATTAGATCGAAAGAATGAGGCAGGAATCTATGAAGATAGAACAAATGAAGCCGATGCAAAACTCTCGGCATATATGTCGGAAAGAGAAAAGAATCAAACAGATGATGGCACGATTGCTGCAGACAAAGATTGCGTTGAAGCTGGTGCTGCTCTTAATGATATTGCTGAAACTGGCACCGTTAAGATTACAATACCTGATAAACTTGAAAGAGAAAAGAAGCCGATTGACGAGGGAAAGGTGATGGCGCTGCATAAAGCAAAGTGGTCGCAGGCAAAGATCGCGGATGAGATGGGATGTTCACAGGCGAGAGTTTCGCAGATTATTAGGGCACAGAAAGGGTAATGTCGAAATTTGTCGGACGAAAATAGTTCTTTGATAATTGAATATTGATGGTTGGTGATGATATGCTTTTCTTATCAAATTACGAGAGGAGAAGAAATATGCCAAAAGTAAGTATAGTAGAGAAACGAATTTTTGAAATTGAAGGTTTTCAAGTTGATATTGTAAAAGACGGAAAAAATGTTCGCGGTGATATGCAATTGCCTAAGCAATATGAAGCTGAAAGGATGACTAGAAATTCAATGACAGTTGGAGATTGGAAAAATAAATTTCAATCGCAGTTTCCTGGATACGATACCATTGTCTATAAAAATGATGGCAGTATAGCTAATGGTCAAACTAAATTAGCTACAGTACGAGATACATATTTGTAGAATTAATGTGGATGATACCAACCATCAATATTCAATAACGAATAGGTGGTTGGTATTTTTTTGCCTAAAATCGTTGGTGTGATACTTCCGACAGATAAGCCATTGCAGATGGTGCAATCCCCTGTCGTGTCAGAAACTCCTTAATTAGCTGATAAAGTCGACGAAGCACAGCAGCCAACAAACGGAGTTTACCTAGCCGTGATGAAGTAGGTTCCAGGCATATGGATGATGGTAACTTGGGCAAAATGCCATCGCAAGCAGAGTTCCCATAATGGTATTGGAGCAGATTGCTAATCTGCCGGTCGTTAATTCGGCTTGTGGGTTCGAGTCCCGCACTCTGCGTTGTGTCAACACTTGTGCAGAAACCAATGTCGGTAATGGAAGAACAGAAACTAGCTGTTGGCATTATCAATTTACTCTCGGCAAACATCATTAGGGATGGTTCGAGAACGGTATAACAAAGTCCGTATGAACTGTACAAATACAGCAACAAAAGCAGTTCAAACCGTAAGTAGATGCTGTGAACTTGCGGTGTCGGATAGTAGTTCAGTTGGGAGAATACTTAGTTCGCTAAGAGGTCATGGGTTCAAATCCTGTCTATCCGATTTATTTGGTCAATGGTACGCGGTTGGTTTTAAGGAGGATGTATGTGCATGACAATTATTGAATATGCAGAAAAATTAGGATATAAACTTAATTCAGCGCAAATGATGCTTTTGAATAAAATTCAAGAAGCGAAAGAACATGATCAGCAACTATGTATCTGTTGTCCGCCTCGGATAGGGAAAATGACGATTGCAGATATAGTTGAAAAATACAATAAAAATGCATTATTGACAATAAATAGTTGTAACTATTAAAGGGAGGTGTTTTTAATGTTAGTGCCTGCAATTTTATATAAAGACCAAATAATCAATGAATTTCAGAAATATTACTATACAACAGATATGATGTATGAGACAGGCTGTATGTGTAATTGGAGTCCTGAGATTGTAGATTGCCCAGATGAAAGTCAGTTCCAATATGCGATAGTCGATAAGAATGAAAAACTCATTGGTTTCTTAGGCTATGCTGTAGATTGGTATGCATCTAAAGCATATAATTTCGGATTGTTTTCATTCGACAGAGGAAATATTTTAGTCGGAAGAGATGTATTTGACAAATTAGAACAGCTGATTAAAACACTGCACAGAGTAGAATGGAGAGCAGTTGGCGGCAATCCTGCTTGTAGAGGATACGACAACTTTATTAAAAGGCATGGTGGCAATAAACACATACTAAAAGATGCTATCAAAGATAAAGATGGTAATTATCATGATGATATAATTTATGAAATAGTAAGAAGTGGCAATTAAAATAATATTACCGCCGCATAAATGATTTGCGGTGCTAACCTGAAAAAGTTACGGGCAGATTTGCGAGGGCATCTCTGCTTTGATGGAGGTGTCTTTTTTTATGTCAGAACAAAACAAGAAAATTATAGCAGGTCTGCATCGAAAAGACCTAACTAATATAAAATTTGCCAGCGCATTGCTTGACATGGCGATCGAAGAAAAGAAAGATGACCTGAACTTTGCATTGCAGCAGGCAAAGGAAGTACAGAAGATTGCAGCAAAGGAGAGCCGAAAGAAGAACAGTATGGAGTTTGCCAATCTATATTGGCGAACTACCTTGATGCTGGCACCGTATTTCTTTGAGGATTTTCTGTATTACATGGAGAAGGACCGAGCTCCGGATAAGAGATTTTATATGCCACGCAGACGAACACTGAAAGTGGTAGTTGATGATTTACAGGACTTGGAAGATGGCAAGTTGGATTTTTATGGGTTATCCATGCCCCCTCGTGTCGGCAAGTCCACAATATGCATTTTCTTCATGGCATGGGTCATGGGAAAGCGTCCTAATAGCCATAATGCGATGTCAGGACACAGTGGTATCTTGGCAGATGGATTTTATGGTGAAGCACTTAACCTTATGGAATTGGATGTACCGGAAGAAAAAAGACAGTATCATTTTCTGGATATATTCCCACAGACATTTTTGCAAAAGAAGTCAGCGGAAAAGAAAGAAGTGACTTTGAATGATCCGGATCGTTTTGCCACATTAACCTGTCGTGGTATTGATGGTACATGGACGGGGGCAGTTGATATTTCTTGGGACGGTTATCTGTATGTCGATGATATGGTTCGTGACAGGCAGGAGAGTTTGTCTCCGTCACGATTAGAGGGCAGATACCAGGATTATCTTAACTTACTTGTTGATCGTAAGAATGACGGTACAAGAGAATTGATGGTAGGTACTAGATGGAATATTCTGGATCCGCTTGGCAAAGTAGAGAAACAGTACAAGGATAATCCACGATACCGTTTCAGAAAGATCCCAGCACTTAATGAGAATGGTGAGTCCAATTTTGTTTACGACTATGGCAAGGGATTTTCAACGGAATATTTCCTGAATGTGAAGAGTCGTTTGGATAAAAACGAATGGGAGGCGAAATACCAGCAGCGACCATTTGTGCGTGAGGGACTGCTTTTCCCAGAGGATGAATTGCAGACCTACAATGGCGTGCTGCCGCCTAAGAGCAGTTTGATCCGTATATTGGCTGCCTGTGATGTAGCCTGGGGTGGCGGTGACAGCCTGTCGATGCCGTTTGGGTACGAATACGATGACGGATATATTTACATTCCAGATTGGATTTTTAACCGGGGGGATAAGACGGTAACACAGCCGATTGTGGTTGGAAAAACATTGTATCATAAACCGCAGATGGAGCATTTTGAGGGAAATAACGGTGGTGATGAGTATGCAGACACGATCGATGCAATGCTCCAAAGGGAAGGTTATAAATGCAGTATATCATCCAGCAAGGCACCCAATACCATGAGCAAGCTTGCAAAAATCATTCAGTATGCACCGGATATAAAGAGAAGATGTAAATTCCTTGCGGCCAATAAGAGGGACAAAGAATATCATGATGCGATGGATGAGTTAAATATGTTCGTTCAGATTGGAAAGAACGATCATGATGATGCTGCTGATGGAATTACACAGCTTATCATGGTCGCCGATGGAGCCACAATATGCAAAGCAAATGTATCACAAAGGACATTTTAGGAGGGGTTCATATGACGAAGGAAACTTTGAAGCAGTATAGATTTTTGGCTGAGTTGATCCAAAGGGATGAAGAAAAATTGCAACACTATAAAGACAATCCGCCGGAGGCATATCTCGGAAAGGTGCAGTCATCCAACAAGCAATTTCCCTATCAACGAACAAGCGTTACCGTTAGTGGAAGTGATGTAAAGGATCGTAAATACTGGAAGGACAAGCAGTATGAACTGATCGTGAAACTGCATAATGAGCGGATTGAGCTGGAGAAACTGCAGCTGGAAGTCGATGTTTTTTTGACCACGATTTTTAACAGTAGAGATCGAATGATATTTGAGTATCTGTATCGGGATGGTATGACACAACAGGAAGTGGCAAAGAAGATGTTCTTGGAAAGAAGTACAGTATCGAAGGTAGTAGATCGGTATCTAAACACAGAATAGGATATCTTTCACACAATTCACATTTAAACAATGGTATTTTAATACTATGAAATAGTATCTAAGAGCCAGACGGTCTACAAACTGCCGTGGCTCTTTTTATATGCAGAAAGAGGTGAATTGTCGTGCAGTTTGGAAGAAAACAGATATTTACAGATGTAACGCAGATTACGAAGGATAATGTTATAAAAGTGCTTCAGGATTCCTTGATTGTACATGAGCAAAACCGTACAGCAATTAAGTTCCTGCTGGATTATGAGCGTGGTATCCAGCCGATTGATAATCGAATCAAAGAGATCCGGCCGGAGATCAACATCAAGGTCAAGGACAATATGGCTGCGGAGATCACAGAGTTTAAGTTGGGGTACGAATGGGGATCGCCAATCCGATATGTACAGCGAGCCAACAAGGGAATCCGGGAAAATAACAAAGATGCGGATAATGTCGGTATTGCAATGCTCAATGAGATGATGGAAGAGGAAAACAAGCCATCTGCAGATCAGGAGTTGGCGAGGTTTGTTGAAATCTGTGGAGTAGGATATCGGCTGATCAAGGCAAAGCCGGACCAGTATCGGTTTGGAAGTTCGGTGGTGGATATTCTGACGCTAAATCCAATGAATACTTTTATCGTGTATTCCAATGATGTGTATCGTAGACCGATTATGGGCGTGTCATACATCACCGATCAGAGTGGAAATTCTACCTATGGTTGTTATACAGAGGACACCTATTATGAGGTCGAAAATATTATCAAGATGAATAAAGAAAAGAAGCGTGCAAAGTGGTTTGTGTCTAATGGGAATGGGCGCAAAAATATTCCGGCTGCAATCCCTATTGTTGAGTATATCAATGATTATGATCGGATGGGGTGCTTTGAGCGAGTGATTTCTGAGATTGACGCTTTGAATATTGTAACATCTGACAGAGTGAATGATATTGTACAGTGTGTGCAGTCATTGCTGTGGGTACATAATGCAGAATTGCCAAAGGATGAGAATGGTAATTCCACCGTAAGAAATGGAGCATTGATCGAAACGAAGTCAACAGGCAACGGACATGATCCGAAAATGGCATATCTATCGAAAGAAATGTCACAGGACGGGATCCAAACACTGATACAGAATTTTATTGATCGCATCCACGAGAAAACGAATGTGCCGGGACGGCAGGAACAGGGCGGTGGTTCTACCGGATCTGCAATGAATTTATCAAACGGATGGCAGGCAGCGGAGCTTTCTGCATTGAAAAAGTCACAGTTGACTAAGAAGTCAGAGAAAGAATGCATTCGCATTATGTTGGAGATTTTCAGCAATGATGTGGATGTGCCGGAAGAGGTGCGAAATTTGAAACTCGCAGATATTGAACCGAAGTTTGATAGAAACAGGACTTACGATCTGGCAACGAAAGTCAATTCCTGGGCAACTTTGATTCAGAACGGTGCTGATCTGCTCAAGGCAACAGAGCTGGCAGGCTTTACGACCGATGCACAGCAGTTTGTGCTGGACAGCGAGGAAATGGTCAATAAGCTTTTGGAAAGCAAATTGAAAGGATCAGAGCCTGCGGATACAGCATCAGAAGGTAAGAATGATGATTCGGACGAGCAGACAACAATGGATGGAAAGAATATGCCGGATATGTCAGATCAGCCGCAGGCAACTCCATTTGCCAATGCGTAGAGTGGGGGGATGAGCGATGGGAATAACGAATTTTGATGAGTTAAATACTCTTTCAACGACCGAAACAACAAAGGACGATCGACACAAAGCAACCCGGAAGAAAATACCGATTCATGATTATTTTGAAAATATGCAGATCAGCGAGGAAGAGAAAGAAAAGCGTGTCCGTTTAGCAAATTTGTTGCTGGCGGATGTGCTTTTTTTATTTGCCTTGTCAAAACGAAACCAGGATAAACAGTATCTCTCAGAAGCATTTCAAAAGAGATACCTATCATCGGTGAAAAAGGTGGCAGAGCCGGATCAGAAAATGCAGCGATATATCCGAAAGGTGTGTGACAGTATTGTAGACACAACCTTAAAAGGTGGATCATTGACTACCAGCAAAGCGAATAAACCACAGGATCCCTATGTGGTTTCTGTGGATCGAGCCACCAATGTAGCGGAGGATGAAACTAATGCTATTTTGAATGGGGATGAATACAATACTGCTGTGAAAAATGGCTGCACTAAGAAACGGTGGAAGTCATGCCGGGATGGAAGAGAAAGGGCAGATCATGCGGACGCAGATGGGCAAGTCGTAGATATCAACCGTCCTTTTAGGGTTGGAAAATATATGATGATGTATCCGAAGGATGATTCTCTGGGAGCTGGTTTGGAAGAGATTGTGAACTGCCGGTGCTCGGTGGAGTATTTGCAGGATAGGGATGGTGCAAATGAAGCAGAAAAATGTTTAGACAAAACTGAAAAATCAGTAGGTGGATTTGAGGATATTACAGAGAAATACATAGTATCAACACAATATATGCAAGGTACGATTGAAGAATTGCAGGAATATGATTATGATGGAATGATTTATAAAGTTGATAATGTCAATGTCAAACAAAGACATGATGATAGAGAAATACAAATTGCGCATATACTTTGTAAAAAATTAGGTTTTGATGTTAAAATAGTGCCTGAAATTAATGGTCAGTATCAAAAAATTTCAACACCAGATTATTTAGTTGATGGTGAAAGATGGGATTTGAAGCAGTTAAAGAATGGGACCAGCAAAGAACTATTAAGGAATATAGTTCATAAGAAAAAGAAACAGGCTGAAAATTTTATTTTTGATATAACAGAAAGTGCTTTGGAGAAAGGAGAAATAAATAGACAAGCAGAAGCAATATTTAACCAGTATTACAATACAAAACATGTGAAAAAAATAATAATTATTGAAAAAGAAGATATCATAAGATTTCTATCGAAAAAATAGGGACTGCCTGCACCCCCAGTGGAGTACATTCAATCCCTATCAAGATATCTTATAGATATACTATCATTATATGGAACAACTGTCAAATGTATGTATGGTGAAAACAAGATTTCACACAATTCACATTTTGGATGTGTTATATTTTGTATAAGGAGAAATCCGAACAAAAACAATATAGTCAATTAAAGGCGTTTATCTTGTAAAAGAGATAAGCGTCTTTTTGTTGTGCGCTAGAGAAAGCGCAATACAAGTTTCGCGGACAATTGGAAATCAGAGAAGATTAAAAAACGCAGTAAAGATCAGAGAAGATCTGAAAACGCAGAAATGAGGTAGTGATATGAGAAAGAAAGAGTTTATCCCGATGAATTTACAGTTATTTGCAGAACCTCCGGCAAGCGGTGACGGTGATGGCGGAAACGAACCTGCAACAGGTGGAAAGTCAGGCGAAGGACCGAATAAAACAGATCCGGATAACGATGACGACGATGATGTCAGCCTTGCAGAACAGGTGGCACAGCTTAAGGTGCAGAATGCGAAACTGAAAAAGGCAAACGACAAGGCAACCAGTGAAGCGGCAAGCTACAAAAAGCAGTTGCGTGAGAAGCAGACTGCAGAGGAGATTGCTTTGCAGGAGAAAGCAGAGAAAGAAGCCGAAAGGGAGGAACAGTTTCAGAAGCTGCTTCGTGAAAATACAATTACAAAGTTTGAGAAGAATTTCCTTGCACTTGGATATCCTGCGGATCTGGCTGCAAAGGCAGCGACAGCACAGTGTGATAACGACACTGATGAGCTTTTCAGCATTCAGCAGACTTTTATCGAGGAAAAGGAAAAAACAATGAAAGCTGATTGGATGAAGTCTATGCCGAATCCACCAGCTGGAAACTTAGATGATGATGAAGATGCTTTTTTGAAAGGTTTCAACATGTAAATAAAGATTTGAAAAGTGAGGTATGATTATGGCAGTAAATTATGCAAGCAAATATTCACAGAATGTAGATGAGAGATTTTCTACAGGCTCCTTGACTAATGGAATTGTAAACGGTGAGTTTGACTGGATCGGAGTGTCCACGGTTAATGTATATTCCATTCCAACATCAGCAATGAATGATTATTCATTGTCTGGTACAAATCGTTATGGTACGCCGGAGGAACTTGGTAACGAGACTCAGGAAATGACTCTTAAACAGGATCGTTCTTTTACTTTTACGATCGATCGCAAGAATTATGATGACACAATGATGGTGATGGAAGCTGGAAAGGCTTTACGCCGTCAGATTGATGAGGTTGTCATTCCGGAAGTAGATACATATCGTATTTCAACATTGGTTGCTGGTGCACCGGTAGCAAATGTAAAAACGCTTGCGACTACTAAGGAAAACGCTTATGAAGAGTTTTTGGCAGTGCAGGGCATTTTGGATGATAATGAAGCACCACAGTTTGGACGAGTGGTATTGTGTACACCTACATACTACAATAAGATCAAGCTGGACGAGTCGTTCACAAAAAAGGGTGATATGGCTACACAAATTGCTATTACCGGCATTGTAGGTGATATTGATGGTGTACCTGCTATTAAGGCTCCCACAAATAGATTCCCTAAAAATGTTGATTTTATCATTACGAATGCAATCGTAATGCCATCACCAGTTAAATTGCAGGAGTACAAGATCCATACAGATGCACCTGGTATCTCTGGTTGGCTTGTAGAAGGTCGTGTCAGATATGATGCTTTTGTATTAAAAGAGAAGGCATGTGCAATTGGTGTTCATAAGAGCGCAGAGTAGGAGGCGGAAATATGTATAAAGTTGAAAAAGATGGAATGACCAATGAGGTTGAAAGTAAGGTGCAGTTAGAGGCATTTCTCAACAGCGGATGGAAACAGCTGAAAGAGGAAAATGTGGTTGTTGAGAATGTGGCAGAGGATAAGAAATCTGGTCCTATGTCAAGATTTAGTACAAATTAAAATGAGAAGTTCTGCCTGCTAAGCAGCAGACAGTAACATACCCCTCTCATACAGCTTTTCATATTCGTCAGGTGATACATAGCCACAGTGGCTGTGGATTCTGACAG
>JALEPA010000044.1 GCA_022766515.1 Lachnospiraceae bacterium
GATCACACCGTTTTTGATGAACAACATGATTGTCATGCCGATAGCGATCCAAAAAATAATAAAACCCAAAATGTGGCGCAAAGCATCATTCCTCCCTTCTGCGTAGTATATCTATATCTTGCACAAACGGACCGAATAGGATATACTATAAAAGTATATCTTAATGAAAGTATATGTGACTCATAGAAATTATTGCATCCGAATTTTGGGTGAAATATGCATAGAATATGGGATTAGTTTGAAAAAACGATAGAGCAGAGTTTTTTCACAAAGCGAATAGTATTCGCGGTGCAAATATTATGCCTGCGTCCGGGTATGCAGGTAGAAAGGAATGGAGGATTTATATGAAGGGAAAGATGAATACAGATATGGGTAACATCGTGATCGACCGAGATGTGCTGGCAAAATACGCAGGAGCTGCTACGGCAGAATGTATTGGTATTGTAGGTATGGCAGCAGTCAACATGAAGGACGGTGTCATTAAGCTTCTGAAAAAAGAAAATGCAGGACGCGGTGTCAGTGTGTATATATCGGAAAATCGCATCAAAGTAGAGCTTCATATCATTGTAGCCTACGGTGTAAGCATTCGTGCGGTCGCACAGAATGTATTGGAACATGTGCGTTACAAAATTGAAACCTATACCGGTATGGAAGTTGAGCAGATCAATGTAATTGTTGAGGGCGTTCGTATCGTCGATGAAGATTAAAGAACAGTATATGCGAAACAAGGAGGAACAAAGCTGTGAGCATTAATACAATTGATGCAAATATGTTGCAAAAGATGTTTTTGGCAGGTGCCAAGGGGTTAGAGGCGAAGAAAGAGTATATCAATGAACTGAATGTATTTCCTGTTCCGGATGGAGATACCGGTACGAACATGACAATGACGATCATGGCAGCAGCCAAAGAAGTGGCAAATTTGGATAATCCAAGTTTGGATCAGCTTGGCAAAGCAATTTCCAGTGGTTCTTTAAGAGGTGCCAGAGGAAACTCAGGTGTTATCTTATCGCAGATCTTTCGCGGATTTGTAAAAGAGTTAAAAGGACTGACACAGATTGATGTGACAGTATTGGGAAATGGTGTGCAGAGAGCTGCAGAGACAGCATATAAGGCAGTAATGAAGCCAAAGGAAGGTACGATCCTGACGGTAGCAAAAGCCGGTTCAGACAAGGCGATGGACATCTTGATCAACGGAGATACTACGGATGTTGTGGAGTTTTGTGACGCTGTGGCGGCAGAGATGGAAGAGGCATTGCTCCGTACGCCGGAACTGCTCCCTGTGTTAAAACAGGCAGGCGTTGTTGATTCCGGTGGAGAGGGTCTGATGACTTTTATTCGCGGCGCGATCGATGCTTTGAAGGGCAAAGCGACAGACTTTACGGTAAATACCAGCAGTGCCACTAAGGTGGTAAAGGGTTCTGTCGGAGCACAGGAAGAAGAGGATATCCGTTTTGGATATTGTACAGAATTTATCATTATGCTGGAGCGTAATCATGATAAAGTAGAGAAGCAGTTAAAAGAATATCTGCAAAAGATCGGAGACTGCGTTGTTGTAGTTGCGGATGATGATATTGTAAAAGTACATGTGCATACCAATGATCCGGGACTTGCGATTCAGAAAGCATTGACATATGGTTCTTTGACCAGCATGAAGATCGACAACATGCGTGAGGAGCACCATGAGAAGGTGATCCGCGAGGCAGAAAAAGCAGGTGCGGTGCAGGCAGCAGAGGCAAAACCGGAACAGCCAAGAAAAGAAGTGGGATTTGTGGTAGTAGCAGCCGGAGACGGTTTATCAGACATCTTCAAAGATCTGGGTGTTGATTATGTCATCGAAGGTGGACAGACGATGAATCCAAGTACGGATGATGTGATGTCTGCGATCGAACAGGTGAATGCAGATGTTGTGTATGTTCTTCCGAATAACGGAAACATCATTCTTGCAGCAAATCAGGCAAAAGACCTGACGGAAGATAAGGAAGTATTTGTCATTCCTTCTAAAAATATTCCACAGGGAATTGCGGCAATGATCAGCTATATGAGTGGTCGTCCTGCAGAGGAAAATGCAGAGACGATGACGGAGGAAATGCAGGCAATCAAGTCCGGTCAGGTGACCTACGCAGTTCGTGACACGAATATGGATGGCAAAGACATCAAGCAGGGTGACTTCATGGGACTGACGGACAAAACGATCGTATCTGTTGGCACGAATCTGACAGATACTGCAAAAGAGTTGGTAGAATCTTTATTGGATGAAGATTCCGAGCTGGTCAGTGTATACTATGGCGAGGGCGCTACAGAGGAAGAGGCGCAGGCTTTGGCAGATGTCATTGAGCAGGCACACGACGAGGTAGAAGTAGAAGTTCAGTATGGCGGACAGCCGGTATATGCTTATTTCATTTCTGTGGAGTAAGCGGGACGGCAGTATCGTAATCTATACAAAGAGGAAAAGAGCAAAACGCTGGTTTTGCTCTTTTTGGTTAGAGAGGAAAGGAAAAGTTCTATGCTGGAAACAGATGGAATCCGTTGTATCAAAGGGGTAGGAGAAAAGGCGGAGAAAAATTATCACAAGCTGGGAATTTATCAGATCGGAGATCTGTTGCATTATTATCCGCGCAGTTATGACATTTACCAACCGATCCAGCCGGTAGAGCAGATGGCGGAAGGGCGTGTCATGGTTGTAGAAGTGAGCCTTGCTGCACAGCCAAAAGTGGCTTATGCCGGCAAGTTAAAGATCCTTAACTGCCAAATGCGCGATTCCAGTGGGACGCTGCTTGTTGTGTGGTACAATATGCCGTATTTACTGCGTTCTTTGAAAATGGGACAGCGGTATATATTGCGAGGTAAGATCATTCGCAGAGGAAGTCGGTTGCAGATGCAGCAGCCGAAAATCTTAAAACGGGAAGAGTATGTGAATCTGCTCTATAAGTTACAGCCGATCTATCCACTGACGGCAGGGATTACCAATCAGGCGATCGTTAAAGCAGTCAGACAGGCGTTACAGGAAACGGACTTAAGCGGTGACTTTATTCCTTTAGAGATTCGCAAAGAGTGTGATTTGATCTTACATAAAAAGGCAATTCAGGACATTCACTTCCCGGAAAATGAGAAAGCATTTTACCGGGCGAGAAAACGGCTTGTATTTGAGGAATTCTTTTTATTTGCGCTGGCACTGCAGCAGATGAAGCAAAATCGGCAGAAAATGCAGTCCTCCTATGTGTTACAGCCCGGAGATAAGGTAGAGCAGCTGTTAGAAAGCCTGCCGTTTACCTTGACGGAAGGACAAAAGGAAGCTTGGATGGATATTCGGCATGATCTGCAATCGGGTTATGTCATGAACCGTCTGGTGCAGGGAGATGTCGGATCGGGCAAGACGATCGTGGCGATCTTAGCACTTCTTACCGTAGCAGAGCAGGGACATCAGGGGGCAATCATGGCACCGACAGAGGTGTTGGCAAAGCAGCATTACGAGACCTTTTGTGAATTGCTCGAACCACTGGGGATCCGGGTCGGATGCCTTACGGGGGCAATGACGGCAAGGGAGAAAAAACAGGTACAGCAGAGCCTGATGGATCATGAGATCGACATTGTTGTAGGAACGCATGCTCTCATTCAGGAAAAAGTCCATTATGCAGATCTGGCGTTGGTCGTGACCGATGAGCAGCATCGTTTTGGGGTCAAACAGAGAGAAGGCTTCTTTACTAAGGGACAGGAGCCTCACATGTTGGTCATGAGTGCGACGCCGATTCCTCGGACATTGGCAATTATTTTATATGGCGATCTCGATATTTCTGTCATTCATGGATTGCCACAGGGAAGACTACCTATTCAAAACTGCGTGGTTGGGACAGATTTTCGTCCACAGTCGTATCGGTTTATGGAAAAAGAGGTAGGAAAGGGACATCAGGTCTATGTGATCTGTCCGATGGTGGAAGAGAGCGAAAACATGGAAGCGGAAAATGTCGTGGATTATGCAGCCAGCCTTCGCGCAGCGTTATCTCCTTCTACCCGGATCGAGATCCTGCATGGGCGTATGCGTTCAGAGGAAAAAAATGAGATCATGGAACGGTTTGGCAGAGGAGAGATCGATGTGCTGGTTTCTACCACTGTTATTGAGGTCGGGATCAATGTGCCAAATGCAACGGTCATGATGGTGGAAAATGCAGAAAGGTTTGGTCTTGCACAGCTTCATCAGTTACGCGGTCGTGTGGGTCGAGGCAGCGCACAGTCCTACTGCATTTTTATGATGGGAAATCCTTCCAAGGAGACAAAGGAACGCCTGCAGGTGCTGGAAGAATCCAACGATGGATTTTATGTGTCGGAAAAAGATCTCAGTCTTCGCGGACCGGGAGACTTGTTTGGCATCAGACAGAGCGGTGCTTTGGATTTTAAGCTGGCGGATATTTATCAAGATGCGGACATTCTGAAGCAGGCAAATGAGATGGCAGCAAAATTTACGAAACCACAGGTGCTGGAACTATGCAAGAAGTACAAGGGACTTAGGGAAAAACTGGAAAATTATGGAGGCGACATCTTTCTGTAATGCCGGGAACAGTCGTTGCATTTTGGACAGGGACATAGTAAAATAAAAAGATGGATGGAAAGGAGGGCTGTTCATGATCCGAGGCAATTATCCTGCAGAAGAATTATTGCAGATGGGGCGTAAAAATTATGAAAAGTTAATAGTGCAATGCGAACTTCTGGAAAAGCAGGGATTTTGGGAGCAGGCAAAGAAGGTCATGAAACAGTCCAGTACGGAAGTGTTGGATCGCTATGTGCAGTCAGTGTTGATGAATCTGGTGATCCGCTGTGGCGATGTATTGGAAAATCAGAAAGAATATCTGA
>JALEPA010000048.1 GCA_022766515.1 Lachnospiraceae bacterium
AAAGATTGTCAGCGTCGATAAATTATTAGAGGCATAAATCCTATAGAGTAATAATGTAAATGCTATCAGGGGTTCAGGAAGTCACCCACACTTCCTGAACCTCTTCCTTTTTTCTTGTCTATAAAAACTTCCCACACCAAAGCATCACTGCTTTGCAATTATATTGAGGAAGTATTTACGACATTGTACAGTTCTCTCGAGAGCAAGGCGTTGGCAAAGATGGCATATAAGGACAGTCTGACCGGGCTTGCCAACCGGAGAAAGTGCGAGGAAGTCATGGATGAAATGGACCGTGAACATCGTCCGGTCGTAGTTATTAATTTTGACCTCAATCATTTGAAGGATGTCAATGATTCGTTAGGACACCAGGAAGGAGATCTCTTTATCAAGACATTTGGTTTGATCTTAGAAGAGGTGTTCCAAAAAGTGGGAACAGCATTCCGAACAGGCGGAGACGAATTTGTGGTCATTTCGACAGAGACATCGCAGACGATGATCGACCAACTGATCCAAGAGCTTCGCGCCCGTATGCGGGAAGAAAATGAGAAACGCAAGCAGTGGAATCTCAGCACGGCGTACGGTGTTGCCTATCGAACAGAGGCAGAACAGCTTTCCGTTCGCCAGGCGATGAAGATCGCTGATGAGCGAATGTATGAAAATAAGCGTGAGATGAAAGAAGGCAGATGTTGATCTGCATCAGCGACAAGAGCAAAACCGGCGTTTTGCTCTGCAAGAATTGCTAAAGCAATTCTTGGTGGCATAACACCACATTATGATAAACTAAAGAGAGCCATATGGTAAAAGTCTAATTTTGAGGGGGGTACCTCAAACAACTCTTACCATATGGCTCTTTGTCAATCAAAATAGATCCCACTCGGATAGAGAAATCGATTCATTTTCTGCCAGAAGACGCGTTTCTTAGGAGAGTCGGGAATCTCGATAATATAGCGATCATAGGCATTGACGATCGTAGTACCAAGGTAATGGCTGACACGCGGCTGGTTGCGGTTATAGTTGAGATGAACATGTCCGTGAAAAAAATAATCCGGTTTGTAATGTTTCATGATCCAGCGAAAACAGCGAAATCCTTTATGCGGACGATCTTCACCATCGCCAAGATCCTGTGCGGGAGCATGTGTCACCAGAATATCAAGACCTCCACGAACCAGGATCCGCCATTTTAGTTTAGACAGACGCTTATACATCTGTTTTTCCGTGTATTGATACTTTTTCATGGAATAGTTCATGGAGCCGCCCAGTCCTGCGATCCGTATGCCCTGATGCACAAAGACGCGATCATCAATACAGACACAGCCGTCCGGCGGTACCTGGTCATAGTGAACATCATGGTTGCCATGTACATATAAGACAGGTGCAGTCGTAAAAGTGGCAAGAAACGAAAGGTATTCCGCTTTTAGATCGCCACAGGAGATGATCAAATCGATCCCGTCCAGTTTGTCCCTTTCAAAATAATCCCACAAGTATTTGGATTCTACATCCGCTAACAATAAAATTTTCATATTGATCCCCAATCTTGCTTATAATAAGTCGCGGTCGCTGCCGGAGAGTGTCTGTTTGAGCCCTCTAAGTTTGACCAGTTCCACTGCGTGATCCTGTAATTCATCAATCGTAGGAATGGAGCCTACCACGCCTTCCAAAAGCCAATCCATCATCATGATATCTTCCGGTTGAAGTGTCTGATCGCTTTGACATCGTACCTGATGCTCGGTATCGTACAGTACACCGGAAAAGATCGAAAATTCTTCCTGTGCAATATCGGACTGCAGGTGTCTGATCAGGCGTTTGGTATGGTCGGGTACGGCACTGCCCAAAATGAGATCCAGTGCGTTTGCTGAAAATCCCCACCAATAATTCAGTGCTTTTGGCGACTTTGTCGTGTCCATCTGCCAAGAGCCGCGCATAATGCTTTTGATCAATTCCTCATAAAAGGATCCCCAGCGATAAGCCGTTGTGGCAATGTTTTTGGCACCCTGTTCATTCAGATGATAGAGTCCCAGCGCTCGGTCTTCCTTCGTCGGAGAGATCATATTTTGGGATGAGATATAGGAGATCCCATGCTCCAGGAAATACGCGTCCGAATGGATCTCCTTTTTGGTCGACCATAGAAGATGCACTTTGGCTCGTGGATTGACCATTTGTGCACCAAGGGCAAAGGCGTTGATCCCCGGAATGACACCATAGATCGGATAGTCAGCCAGATAACCGATGGCATCTTGTTCACTCATAGCTGCAGCGATCATTCCCAGTAAAAATTTTCCCTCGTAGATGCGGATTCCATAGGTTCGTATGGAAGCATGAGGAGAATTGAGCGAACAGTTCAAAATCTTGGTGTTTGGGTACAGCGGTGCGACCTTGATGCAGGCACGGATAAACATTGGTGCGATGGCAAAAATGATGTCATAGCCTTCTTCACACAGCTTGGTCAACAATGCCTCGTCCTCTTCGTACGGTTTGGCAATAAATGCCTTTGCATCGATCGTACCGTCAAATACATTCAACAGATGTTTGCGTCCAAGTTCCTGACCGTAGATCCAGTCGGAGTCGGAGGGGGCGACATCATAGACAAAAGCGACCTTGTGAATTTTAGGTGACTGAATCTTCTTGAGCATGGAAGTCTCGGTGTTAGGGACGGTCAACAGTTCGACCGGCTTTTCTTCTGCCAGTCCGGCAATCTCTGTCCAGATCTTTTCCAGATCTGTCTTGATCATTTTCCAAGTCTTTTCCGTAGCTTCTGCATAAGGATACAGGGAAAGGTAGAATAACATGGCATCATCTTCCGCGATGTTTTGAAATTCATTGCCCCCCATTGCCTTATACGCATTATAAAAGGCGATGCGGAAAGAAGAAAATAACATACAGTCATCCTCCGTCCAATCCAGACTGCTGTCACCTTTTACATAATTGCAAAGTTTTTGATAGCTGCCTAATTTGGTAAATAGGACATAGCTGATCTTTGTCTTTCGGTAAAATTCCATAAATTCATAATAAATACGAATATTGCGATCGTCCGTCAGTTTCGGAACTTTTCGGATGACCTCCGCACTGATCGTTGGTGAACCGACATACTTCAATACACTGACACGCTTATTGCCCTCAATCACATAGTATTTATTCAAAAATTCATAGACTTTGACCGGAGTATGGATCCCTTCGTCGATCTGTGAGTCATACAGTGTGGACCATTTGACGGAAAACTCGCTGCCGTAATCCAAGAGTGGCATGAAGTTGCAGGCAAATGCCTGTGTGCGTCCGGCAGAGGAAGTACCTATCACCTGTTTCAGTGGAATGTTGATCGTACCAAGAGATTCCTCTTTCTCGATGGGAGCGTGTGATAAGATCTCATCGAGAACGGGGAGATACGGATAGCTTCCCCGTAAAGTTTTGTTTTTGTATGCGCGCAGTGCCAATTTCTGCGCTTTCATATAATCATCGTATGCCATAAGACCCTCCCTGTTTTGCTTGTGCTTTCCCTTAAAAATTTATTATAGCATATTTTTCTGAAAAGAACTATTTTTGCATCCTGCTGCCGGATGTCGAATTTTGTAGATGAAAAGATGGCAAGTATTGTTGTAATGAAAAATGGGCAGCGATACACTAGAACTAACAGAAGGTACGGACAGAAGGGAGAAGTGCAGGTGATACGAAGGAAGATGCACAGAGTCGCAGGCTGTGTCTGGGTGATACTTTTGATCTTGACGGGATGCAGTCTGCAGATGAAGAGATCGGAGGAGTCATTACCGGAAATCAAGATTGGGATCGATGCGATGTATACCCCTTATACTTATATTGACGATCAGGGAAAGTTTGCGGGACTCGATATTGACCTGGCTACGGAGGCATTCAAAAGAGCATCGTACGAGCCGGTATTTGTAGCGATTGACTGGAAGAAGAAAAAAGACTGCCTGGCGGATAAAACGGTTGACTGTGTGTGGAGCTGTTTTTCGATGGATGAAAGACAGAAAGAATATGCATGGTCAAGACCTTATCTTTACAGTTCACAAGTGGTGGCGGTTCGCAGTGATTCGGGTATTAATCATGTGGATCAGCTGCGAGACAAAAATATTGCGGTACAGTACGACACGAGAGCGGAAAAACTATTTCAGCAGGCAGATCCGGACAAGGTTCCGACTGTGGCGTATGTGTATAGTCTGGCGTCGCTCGGAGAATGTTTTCAGGCAATGCAGTCCGGCAATGTGGATGGCGTAGCGGGACATCGGACAGCCGTGGAAACTTGTGCCAAAAGCAGTGATGTATCGTATCGCATACTGCCGGAGAGCATTGCGAATAATCGATTGGGTGTTGCATTTGACAAGACACACACACCGTATCGGATCAAGGATGCACTCAACAAAGCATTAGCAGAAATGGAACAGGATCAGACGATCATAAAAATCTTACATAAGTGGGGGATGTCAGCAGAACAGGAGTATGTGAAACCGTAGTGTGATGCAGAGATCATCGCAGTATAGCGAGTTTTACTGTGTTAGAGGCGGGGCGAAAGGGAGAACATAAGATGGAGAATGATAAAAAAACAACGAAACTATCCGGTATCTTGTTTTCCGGTAAAATGGTAGGAATACTGTTAATGCTTGTGGGGCTGTTTTCAGGGATCTCTTATTTGTACCTGACCAGCCACACGCTTCAGTCGGCAAGACAGTCTACCGATCAGGCGTTGGATTATATGATCGCACAATGGGAAAAAAATAAAAATCAGAAAAATGATGCCATGATCTCGGCAGAGTTTGAATTGGTCAAAAAGGCACAGGTGATGCAGAAATATCTGATGAAAAGTGCCAAATCGTTAGATCTGACAGAGGTGTCGGATTTTGTGACACAACAGGGCATTGATAATTATCTGGTATTAGATCAGCAGTTTGAAATATTGGCATCCAGATATCCGGGGACACAGGACAACCAGCAATGGGCAGCGTATTTGAAAAAACAAAGCCGTTACCGGGATCTGTTCTCCTATTCCAATACGGTAGTATCAGAAGCGGTTAAGGAGGAACAGACAGGAGATCTGCAGTATGTCTATGCGGCAGTGGCACTGAGGGATCATTCCGGAATCCTGGTCGTGCGAAGTATTCCTAATAGTTTTGAAAAATCACTTGCGCAATTTTCGATGATAGATCTGTTCAACGGTCTTTCTATGGAAGGAACGGGAGTTGCGCTGGTCACAGATGGTAACGAGGTGCTGCATGCAACTAAGCAGAAGTGGGTCGGTAAGCAGATTGATGAGTTTTCCAATATTCATCCCGGTTATTTTGGAGAGGAACGGGGCAATATGAAACGGGCATTCCTTGACGGAAAGACTTATTATGGAATGTATTGTGCCTATAAGCATTATTATTTCTATGTGTTCTTTT
>JALEPA010000080.1 GCA_022766515.1 Lachnospiraceae bacterium
TTCCTGCCTGTGCTTTTCTTTTCACCTGCACTTTATAGCTTCGTGTCACACCCGTTGAAGATTTGACTTTTACGGTAAAGGTATTCTTGCCAACCGATACACTCTTATTGCCCGCTCCGGTCACGGTTGCTGATGAACTGACGGCGGTTGCATTGATCTTCACCTACGTAACATTATTAGGAACGGTTACGGCGTAAGTCTTAGAACCGTTATCTCCTAATGCAAATGGAGAGGCAAACGCATATCCTTGTACGGATAAGGTCTTCAGATAGTTATTTGGACTCTTTCCTGTTCCGGATGGTACCGGACAAGCTGATGCCGGCATGCCGCTGTAAACCGGAATAGAGAAGACGATCGGTGTCGTTGCCTTGTCTGTTCCATATGCGGATGCTGTCTTCGTTGCCTCGTTATTCGGTGCCTCAATGTTTGCCATGTACTGATGGTCATAACGACTCTTTGATGTCACATTGAACTTTTGCAGATACAAGGTATTCTGTCCTACATTGATGTATTTCTCACCAATGTAGCAGGCACCGCCATAAATAGAGCGATACGGACTGGTCCAAGGTCGGGAATAAGTTGTTCCCGTACTTGCCCATTTTAATCCCTTAGCGACTGCATTTGCACCACTGTTGGCTCCAATATTATAGAAATTGTAAATTCCTTTGTAACCCGCCATCGTGCCGTTAGCGGAGCTTGAGAACATCGTTGGGCTGATCACAACCTCCTGCTTCACTCTGGATGCCAAATGGTATGGGCTGACCTTAGAAGCTTTTGCCGCATCCATAAAGGTCTTGGAATATGTAATACTTACCGACTTATTGCTGTCATTTTTGTAAGTATAAGTTTTATTGTACATCGGTGTATTTTTCAAAATATTTTCTACACCGCTCTGTGTCTGCACTTCACTCTGATACTCTAACAGCTCAAACTGGAAAATACCTCTCTCATCCAAGAAGTTTCTTGGATCCATGTAATATTTGACTGCTTTTTCAGAGGCGGTTACCCAAGTCGTTCCATCAAATACCGTATAGGTATCTGTATTCCAATTATATGCACCGGCTGCCGTAGATTTCCAATCAGCCGCCTTGCTGTTACTCAACAGGTTCAAACCGACTTTGGACTCTGCTGCCACCGCTGTATTCCAGTTCAATCCGGTCTTGTAGGCTTCAAACTGCCAATTTGGATATTTCTCATGCAATGCCATCAATAAAGTGACATAGGTACTTGGGAATCCCTGGTTCTCCAAATCCTTCTTAAACTCTGCATCAGAAACAGAAGTCTTCGTATTTTTCTTCTTCGTTGGTTTCTTGGTTGCCTTTGGTGTCGCTGTTGGCTTTGCCGTTACCTTTGGCACTACACCGGGTGTCTCGGATTTGACGATCTGGAATAATAGATTTCCTTCCGGAACAAATCCCTTGAGCGTCTTCGTCCGGTATCTGAATTTTACCTTGTAATAACGAATACCGCCTACCTGTTTCTCTCCGATCGCAGTGACCTGCTGGTTATTCGTAAGACTGACGATCTTGCCACCCGATACGACGCTGCCTGTCACACCGGCTTTCTTCGCCAAATGGATCGATCCCTTTGTCGTGATCTTAGCCGGCATTCCTTTCTTGTAGCTTACCTTGACGCGCTTCGCCTGGAGATATCCTTTGCATTTTGTCTGCCCCACCTTAAAGGAAACATAATACCATTTTTGCCCATTGTTGATCTTTTCTGACAGGATTTTAACAGATGTTCCCTTGACAAGTTTTACTTCCTTGCCATCAACCTTCGTATAAGCGGCATGTATGTCCGCTTTTGTGGACACCTTCTGCTCATTCTTTTTAATCGTTCCGCCAATCGAAGTACGGACTTTACCGGTCTGCACTTTGACATAGCTGGAATGGATATAACCTTTGATCGTCTTCTTTGCAAGCTTAAATTTGACATGATACCACTTGCCGTTTTTGGCAATGATCGTCACGCGCTTGCCATCCGCCAGCGTCACCTGTGCTCCGCCGGATTTGACATAACCAAACTTCTTGCCCGGTCCTTTCCTCACATTCAAATATCCATTTACGCGCACTTCTCCTATCGCTGTCGCGCTGGAGATCTGATCTTTCGTCATCCAGCCGGTAAAAAATAAAGTACACACAAAGATAACTGCCACGCAGACTGCTATTTTTTTCTTTGACATCCAACCAACCATGCCTTTCTCCCCTGTCTCTGTATTTTACGGATTATTTGTTTTCCAGCATCTCTTTCAGGTCGTCCGTATCGAAATAGTAATGAGAACCACAGAACTGACAATTCACTTCGATCGGCTCTCCATCCGCTATCATCTCTTCCAGATCTTTGCGTCCCACACTGGCAACAGCTCTGGATACACGCTCCTTAGAGCAGTTACAATGATACTGTGTAGGAACGGTATCGGTGATCTCGACTCCCAGATCTCCCATAAGATACTCTAACATATCTTCCGGTGACATTCCCTGCTCCTGCAGATCCGTCACGGAATGAATCTCTTTCAAAGTTGCCTCAAGCTTGTCGATCACGGCATCTTCCGCAAACGGCATAACCTGAATGATAAATCCACCAGCCTGTTTGACATGATTTTCTTTATCCATCAATACACCCAGACCAACAGATGATGGTACCTGTTCAGATGTAGCATAATAATATGTCAAATCTTCGGCAATCTCGCCTGAAACAAGATGTGTCTGACCATTGTATGGCTCTTTCATGCCGATGTCACGAATGACATTCAAAAATCCGGGTCCTAATGCTTTCTTAACATCTAATTTGCCATTGGCATTTGGTGGTAAGATCACATTTGGTTCTTTGACATAGCCTTTGACATTTGCCTGTGCATCCGAAGTGACCGTCAATCCTCCGATCGGACCACCACACTGGATCTGCAGTGTCAAAACATCTTTATCCCCCTTCATCATGCTGCCCATCATGCTTCCTGCTGTCAGCAAACGCCCCAACGCTGCTGTTGCAACCGGGCTGGTATTATGAATCTCTCTGGCGCGCTCCACCATGTTACGGCTTGTCACGGCAAACAGACGAAGCTGCTTGTCTGCACCCATTCCTCTTGCAATATAATCACCTGTCATTTAGATCCTCCTCTATTTGATTTCTGTTCTTTTATGATTGTTTGGCGGCAACAAAATATACACGGCTGCTGTCCTGCTTTGCCGACTCCTCTGTAAACGCTTCATACACGGCACGAAGCGTAAGTCCCGCCTTTTCTAACTGCTCTGTGACAGTTGCTACCGGATATGCCCTCTGGCAGTGGTACTCCTCTACACGACTAAACAAGTCCGACTCCACCTGTTCCAATTGATAGATGGTCAGCAGATACTCATTGCGCATCGTCTCCGGATCATATTCATTTTCCCAGATCAAAGTGCAGTCATCACGGTTATCGACAATCGTGCGATCACCAAGCTGTTCCTCATAAAAATATGCCGTCTTCATATCAAAGATCAAGACACCGTCTTTCTCCAGAAACTGCGCTGCTCCGGTAAAAGTCTGCAGCAGATCCTGCTCCTCCAGCAGATAATTCATACCATCACAAACACAAACCATCGCTGACACTGACCCAAACAGATCCAGTTCTCTCATGTCCTGATGCAGTAGCAACACGGACTCCGGACACTTCTCTCTGGCAATCTCTAACATCTCTACGGATAGATCCACACCGATCATATCATAACCGTCTTCTGCCAAAAGTGTCGTCATCGCACCTGTTCCACAGCCAAGCTCTGCAACGATTCCTTCCGTCACACCGTTTTGTACCAATAACTGCCGCAAATACACATGCCATTCCTCGTAAGGGATATTATCCATGAAAAGGTCGTAAGTCTCGGCAAAAGCGCCATAAGCTTCCCATTCTTCTTCCATCGATGTGCCTCCCTTTCTCCGAATTTTTGCAGTCCGGACCGATAAATGTCCATTCTCTTGTAGAATATCACAAATGCCATTGTGACGCAACCACTCCACCCGCCCGTCAAGAGCAAAACCAGCGTTTTGCTCTACAAGAATTGCTAAAGCAATTCTTGGTGGCATATCACCACACTATGAGCAGTTTCCTATAAAAAGTAAAAAACAGGGAACCGTTCTTTTCTGCATCCGAACGATTCCCTGTGGGAAACTTTAGTTATCGTTATATTGTCAAACCACTACTTTGAAACAGCCAGATAAGTACATTTACTTCCATTGCCTTCTGTATCATTCAACCATAATGCCATATGATCTGTAAATTCCTCATCAACCAAATAAGCAAAATGTAAGGTAATCGTGCCACTTGACGATTTTGCTGCCCATCCACTCTTGCCACCGAGACTTTCCTCAAAGTAACATGGCATTTCGTCTAGAAAGGCATTATGGATCACCTCTGGGCGATTATACGCTCCATAACCATCTACAGACATCTCACCGTTCTCTTCCTTGACAAATTTCAAAGGAGGAAGGTAATATTTTCCACACAGTCCGACCGCCCTGGAATTCTTTACCTCCATAGTGATATAAACCAATTTAGGCTGCGCTTTCTCTGTCTTTATTACTTTCCGCTTCGGTGTATTCACTCCGTCTCCGATCTTTATCACTTCTCTGTCATACTGCTTTAGCTTGCCATCCTTGGAAACAAGAGAAGAATAATCAAACTGATCGTCAAAAAAGGCATCCTTTTTCAAATTCTTGACAGAATCCAGTATCTTGACATCTTTGATCTTGAATGTCGCATTTTTATAACTTGCCTGCTTGGTATAATAATGATCCGGATCGATCTTATCCGAATCTTCCGTTCCCGGTAAGTTATTCCATGCACCGGACTGGCGCAGGCTAAATGGTTCATACGAAGATGCCTCCGCTTCGGAATCGACTTTTTCAATCTTAATACAACCTGCCAATTTTATAAGTTCATCTTTTGACAGACCATTTTGTGCTCCAAACTCTATCACATATCCATAATCCTCCACAAACAGATACATCGCCTGACCATAATCCGTGTTATACTCATCCGAATACTGGCTGTCCACAACCGTATTAGAACGACTGTAAACTGCCTTTCTGCCGTTGATCGTGACAATCTCCGTCTCTGCGATATCATACTGGGAAATGAGTTGTTTCATATCTCCATCCAAATATTCCAGTCTATACCAGAAACATTTGCCACTATAAAAACCATCCTTATGCTCATAGCTGTGCATTACCCCTTTGACAACATCCTCTCCACTCTTTCCTTCATAATCCGAGCCAAAATCAGTGACTAATTTTATATACTGCTGTTTCGTTGTCGCATTGTCACCTTTCGTCTTGGACAATTCCATATCCACATGGTAGTCTTGAATCTTCACCGATGTTGTAAAATAATGATACAACTTATCCGCTGCATAGGCTCCGGTTGGCACCAGGACCGCCAATGCCAGACAGGCAGCCGCAGCAACCTTTAAGCGGCTTATATGAATGACCTTATTATGACGAACATTTTTTTGCGCATCCGCTTGGATCCCCATTTGGATTCGCTTTTTCGCTTCCTCTGAAATCGTTATTTTTTCATAAGATTGTTTAATTTTTTTGTCCATTTCTATACTCCTTCCTGATCTCGTTTTACAAAAGTTCTTTCTTTAATATCTTTTTTGCCTTTTGCAAATAGGTCCTTATCGTTGATTCGGGCTTATGAAGCAGCTTTGCTATCTCTCTGCTGTTATAGCCTTCGTAGTAATATAAATATATCGCTGTCTTGTACTTGTCGGGCAGCTGCATCACTACCTCCATCGTTTCATCGATCTGCATCTGCTCCTCTCCTGCATATGCCTCATAGGCGTCCAGATTTTTTCTCTGGCTCCACCAATGTTTCAACATGTCTTTGCAACAATTAGACGCAGTGACGATCAGCCACGCTTTTTTATGTCCTTCCGAATCAAATGTGCGATCAAGATGGTAATATTTCAAAAATGTTTCCTGCACGGCATCTTCCGCATCCATCTGATTCTTCATAAAAGAAAAACACAATCGATATATATCATTTACATAGGTTTCATAATCCTTTGCAAAATCACACTCTTTGTCGGTACCGTCCAAAAAATGCTCCATGTTTTTCTCCTCCCTTCACTATAGATACGATCCTGCAGTGCAATGTGTCGAAAAAAATTGCAGTTGAATCATCTCTGACTCAACTGCCCTTCCTCAATCATAAAAATTGTTTTTTCTTTTATTTAGGTAATTTCAGGCTCTTGGAGTATCCGGAGTAGCTCCAGATCTTTCCGTTTTTCCTACCACTGCGAAGCCTTATGCGGACAGTTTTACCGCGATAGGAACGCATTTTCTTTGCCGATATCGTATAACTTTTTCCTGATACGGCTGCCAGTTTTTTCCACTTTTTCTTTCCTACTTTTACATAGATCATGGTTTTGGTGGCATTTTTCCCCTTTTTCCATGTGATCCTGCAAGTACCTTTTTTCTTTTTCGCTTTGATCTTTGTCGGTTTTGCGGGCTTTGTCACCTTTTGCGGTACCTTTCCCTGATCGTTAGGTGTCTGCGTCGGCGTTACCGAACCTGCACTTGCCGTTGGAGAAGGGACCGGAGTAGGCGTTACAAGCGGACGATCTGAACTATGTTCCACCTCCGCTACCGCAAACAAGGTTCCCGTATCATTACTATAGTATAAAGTGCCATCTGTTCCTGCCGTCACACTGGACATACAATACTGTTTTGCCTTATATGGTTCATACAGGCATACCTGTTCCGCTTTTTGCGCCTCTGGTGTGTCAACAAAGGTATACAGTCCACCGGGCAGAGCATTATAAGTGTAATACACATGGCATACACCGTCCTGATCCACAGAGATCAAAGGACTTGCCTTTACCTCACAGCCATTTCCCGTCTCTACGACATAGCGCATTTTGTTGTTCCGCAGATCCCAGACACATACCATCCCCTTGCCGTCAGCCATACTTCCGGCATACAGTGTGTCTCCATCAATCGTTGGTGTGCTTGTCATATTAACTGCCTTCGCTGTAGGAAACAGCTTGGTCTTGGCGATCTTAGGACTGTCTGCAGCATCATTTTCCCAGGTGAGGGTACACAATTCCCCGCGATTGGTAATCACGACCCAGGCATCCGCTGTCTCGTCATAGGTAAAATCACTTCGCACTGCTGCCTCATCCGTCAAGGTATATTCTCCATATACGGTATCACTCTTCACAGCGTGTTCGATCAATGTGCCATGATCTCCCGTAAAATACAAACGGTCTCCCCGTCCAAAGCCGCCACTCCAATAGTAGCCGCCCACATGAGTCTCACTCTCATAAGTCCAGAGAGTCTGTCCGGTAGCTGCATCCAGGCAATAATAGACGCCCTTTGTCTTGCTTCCTGCCAGCATTTCTACTGTACCACCGCTGACCGTTCCTTGATAGATCGTTAAATGTGACAACGATTGTCCGCCAAACCCTTGGCTGACCCAAAGCATTTTGCCGGTTGCTGCTTCCACGCACTCTACCACGCCTCCGCTAAGCGGAATATACAAATTGCCATCCACATATTCCATATAGCATACCGAATTCATTGCCGCCTGCAAGGTGACCTGTCGCTGCTCATTGCCCTGCAGATCCAATACATACAAGGTTTTTCCATTGACGACATAGATCTCACTCTCTGTCACGATCGGTGTGGAGTTATAGGAGATTGCTGAATCCGCAAACTTCTTCGTCCACTTCGTCCCCGTTTTCGCTGCATCGGTTGGCGCAGCCGCTTGTATCACACGGTCCGCAGCAGATGAAACAATCTCTATCGAAAATATGGCAACGAACATCATTGCCACAAGCAATCCCAAACGATTTCTCCGGTTATACCGTTTATCTGTCTGTTTGTTCATCTTTCCCTCTTTTCTGTAACACATCCCCCGCAAAGTCAGCATTTTACCCTGCAAAAATCGATCAGGCAATTCTTGATGACAGGTAACGCTGCCTAGCAAACATTTTCATAGGATTTTAACATAGGGCAAAGCTAACGCTTTGCCCTACATTGTTTTCCTGTTTCTGTATTTTCACAGTGATCCCTGTGTTACTACAATGGTTGTATTATTTTACAACGACCTTGATCGTCTTACTGTATTTTCCGGTCTTTGTTGTCTTACCGGACTTGTTGTAAGCACGAACCTTTACATAGTAAGTACCCTTCTTCCATTTCAAAACAGCTTTGTTTTTCTTAACCGTTTTTACCTTTTTGAAATGCTTTTTATTTTTCTTGGATACAACAACCTGATAACCCTTAGCATTTGCTGCCTTCTTCCAAGTAAGTGTTACTTTCTTAGTAGCCTTTTTGCTCTTTGCAACCTTAGCTTTCAATTTCTTAACAGTAGCAGGTTTCTTCACCTGATTGCCTGCAGGAGCTTTTGTTGGCTGTGGTGTATTAGAAACAACAGGATTCTTTGTTGGCTGTGGTGTATTTGTCACTGTCGGATTCTTTGTTGGTTCTGTTGTTGGCGCGCTCTTTGCAGCTACCTTTACAACGGCATAAGGACGAGACACCAAATTGTGTCCGTCTTCTGTGAGCTTCTGTGCAGATAATGTATATACACCTTCCTCATCAAAAGTAAACTCAGCCTTTCCATCCTTATCTGTTACAGCTGTTTTCACTGCGTTTGCTGCTGTTGCAGATGTTGCCTTTGCAGCAAAGATCGTAGCACCCTCTACTTTGACATCTCCTGAAATAGCATTATAATCCTCATCATAGGTAACCGTCTGACCATTCAAAGTAACGGTAACTGCGTTGCCTGCAGTTGCCTCAAATTCCTTCTGATCAAATGCAGTATAAATTGCCTCGATACCGTTTGCATAATCTGAATAAGAACCATAAATCTCTACCTCATCCTGATCCTTACAGTCATACATATCTATTGTTGCTGATTCATAATTACCGTTCACTCTATACATCCAATAAACCTGTGAATCGATTCCGGCTGCTCCGATAGCATCTCCTGATGTACACAGACCGGTTACAAAATATCCACCCCATGCAGATGGGCTCATAATGATGTATTTGCTCATATCCTCATTTGTTACCTGCTTCTCTGTGGCAAGATACTTGGCAAATGCACGAACCGGTGAGTAGGTTGCTGCTGCACCTGTTGCCAAACCAATACCAAAATCATTCTGAAGATCATCCTCGGTCATTGTCACCTTAACCGGTGTTACAACCGTGTCACTGTCTGACTCCATACGGAGAGAAACTGTAACCTCTGTCTTAGTTTCCGCGTTTGCGGCCTTTGTTGGCTGTACATACACGCTCGATAACAGTAATGCAAAGCTCAACAAAAACGCTATAAATTTCTTCGTGTTCTTCATCGTCTTCCTTCTTTCTCGCATTTCGCGTTGTGTATTTTGTCGCATTTTTCTAAAAAGACCGTCGTGTCAAAAGTCCAGTCTACTATAATAGGAAAAAAGCAAAAAGAAAAACCTTGTTCTACCATTTCGTATCACAAGGTTTGTTTTGGTGTCTTTCTATTCTAAAGTAACGCAGATAAGGTTTTATAATGCATTGAAACAAGAGCAAAACCAGCGTTTTGCTCTGCAAGAATTGCACCCTCATCTGTCCGCCAAAACATTCCCTCTCCCTCCGAAAGGTCATATCTTATCCCATAGGGCAGGTCTTCCGACTCATGCATCCTCTGTGTACAATCCCTTCCCGGCATATCCTATGCCAGTGGTATCTTATTGCACCCATCCTCAAATACGGCAGCGGGGGCTGTGACGGACTCGCACCGTCTTCCCTATTAATTTCTCGCGAAAACCCATATGGTCACTTCTATTCTTTTTTACGACGGGCACTATTATAGCAATAACATCTCCCTTTGTCTAGCATATATTTCACATTCTTCGCTCTCCGATATAAATTCCAAACTTAATCTGCACCCGACGGATCTTTGTCAGGAGCGGCTCTCCAAACAAAAACATACACACCGCTGCACCAAGACCATGACTGATGTCATACGGAATCCCGGTTACATAAACTGCGAGCAACGCTTTCCCCGTCAAGGGCGTATCTGCGGGATTTAACGCATGGCTCATCAACCAGGCAGCCAGATTCATAATGCCTCCATACAAGAATACCACACTACCAAAGGTAAAGGCGGTCATGCACCAAATACTGTCTTTATAAGACTTTTTGAGTGGCTGTTCCGCCTCCGTCTGCTGTGTAGAACGAGCATAGCGGGAAACCTCTCCCATCCGGTAAAACACAAATCCCGCCAGCAGTCCCAACAACCCCCATGTAAGCATCTGCCAAGGAGTCCACGGTCCCTGACCATCAAAGAAGTTGCACAATAGTCTTGCTAACGCTCCCACCAAAAATCCGGCTTCCGGTCCGAGTGCGATCCCGGTCAGGATCACAAGCATCGTGCCTGCATGCAGAGGGATCGTATGGCTGCACAACACATTTACCGCCACGCAGAGTGCTGTCAACACAGAAAGCATCACAATTTCCCGCGCCTGTGGCTTCCTCTGCTCAAAGCTGACTAACACCGGCGAAAGCCCCAAGATCAAGACGATCACACTGATCAACAAATAATGCTCTTTCATGGAATCCCACTGACTGACCCCCAAGAGCAGCGCAAGCAGCACGACAAGTACCACCAGCATTGCTTTGTTACGCTTCATCCGTTTGACTTTCTCTTCTCCCGGTCTATATTGTCTTCGATAGGAAACATCTCTATTTTTTCGCATCTGTCTCCGTCCCTTCCAATGCCTGTAATATCTCCTCCGCTGTCACGATATGCTCCAGATAACCTCGCGCCATTCTGGTGGCAGCAGGAACATAAAAATACTGCTGCTCAAAAAATTCTTTTGTCTCACCCTCACTAATGATCCTGCCATCAAACAACAGTCCACAGTGCGTTGCATACTGTGCACAAAACTCCAGATCATGCGATACCAGTACAACGCCCAATCCCTGCTCGCATAATGCACGCAGTCGTTTTCCAAGCTTATCCTTAAAGGATGCATCCAGTCCTTTCGTTGGTTCATCTAATAATAATACTTCCGGTTTACATAGCAATGCCTTCGCGATCGCCAAACGCTGTGCCTGTCCTCCACTCAGATCATACGGATGTTGCAAACGCACCTTTTGCAGTTCCATAAAGGTAAGCATCTGTTCCGTCTCTTCCTGTGCCTGCTCCTCATCGACATTCCGTGCGCACAAAAAGGCAAACAGCTCTTCCTCCACGGTAAGTTCTGAAAAAACAGCTTTGGCATTTTGTGGAAGATAGCAGACTCTTCCTGCCGCATGGCAAGATCCTTTTCTCGGCTCATAAATGCCTGCCAACAGCTTAAGTGCCGTACTCTTGCCACTTCCATTTCCTCCCAATATGCTATAACACATTCCGGGCTGTAGTCGAAGTTCAAAATCCTCCAGGATCGTCTTATCCTTCTCGTAGGCAAACTCCACTTTTTTTGCCTCCAGCACCACCGCC
>JALEPA010000127.1 GCA_022766515.1 Lachnospiraceae bacterium
GGAACCAGAGCCTGGAGTTTTTCAGAAGAAGAATGGCTAAATCCAAGACAAGAAGCAGAAACAAAAAAAGAGGCGAAAGTCTCGTGAAATTAAAAGAAAGGAAAATCGGGTAGGGTGACAACCACCCGAAAAAATTCCGAAGGGGATAAAAATATAAAAAGGTTTAATACAATGTGATGTTGCAAGGCGTTTTTATATTGTGCAAAAAATGTTTTGGAGGGACGGGAGGAAGCTGACAAGAAAACAACTATGGGGCTGGGGACTTACCAATGGAGAATCGATGACCGCAACAAACAATGCACCAATCTGGAAGCCTCTTCCATAGCAGCAACCTTTACCCGTTCCCCCCCATAACACAAAATCTCATTGCATGCACAAAGCTTTTCTGCTATAATAGGACAGCTTTGTACTGCAAATAGAGACAACATAGAGGACGAAAGCAAAACTATGGTTTTGCTTTTTTCTTTTAGGAATTCTAATTTCGTACATCAATGATAGTAGTTTCAACTGTTTAGAAATGAGGAAAATATGACTTTTGAAGAAATGTGTTTAGACCCGAGAATTATGCGGGCAATTACAGAGATGGGATTTGAACAGCCAAGTCCAATTCAGGCGCAGTCAATACCGATCGCAATGGAAGGGAAAGATTTGATCGGACAGGCACAGACCGGTACCGGCAAGACGGCATCATTTGGAATTCCGTTATTGCAGCGTGTCAATCCTAAAGAACGCCATTTGCAGGCGTTGGTTTTGTGCCCAACAAGAGAGCTGGCTATCCAGTCAGCAAATGAAGTGCGTAAACTTGCCAAGTTCATGCATGGAGTCAAAGTGCTGCCAATCTATGGTGGTCAGGAAATTAGTAAGCAGATTCGTTCGCTGAAAGGCGGTGTGCAGATCGTGATCGGTACACCGGGTCGCGTCATGGACCATATGCGTAGACATACTTTGAAGATGCAAAAATTGGACATGATCGTTTTGGATGAGGCGGATGAAATGCTGAACATGGGATTTCGAGAAGATATCGAAGCGATACTGGATCAGCTTCCTGAAACCAGACAGACAATGTTGTTTTCGGCTACGATGCCAAAACCGATTATGGAGATTGCAAAACATTATCTTCAGCATCCGGAATTGGTAAAGGTAGTAAAAAAAGAGCTGACTGTCCCAAAAATCGAACAGTATTATTATGAGGTGAATCCTCGTAAGAAAAATGAAGTGCTGTCCCGTTTGTTGGACATGTATGATCCGGAACTTTCTCTTGTGTTTTGTAATACAAAACGCAAGGTAGATGAATTGGTAGCAGATTTAAAAGGAAGAGGCTATTTCGCTGAGGGACTGCATGGAGATATGAAGCAGAGTCAGCGCGATCGCGTTATGAATGGATTCCGTAATGGACGCACAGATATTTTGGTAGCGACTGATGTGGCGGCACGCGGAATTGATGTCGATGATGTTGAGGCAGTCTTTAACTATGATGTGCCACAGGATGATGAATATTATGTACATCGCATCGGGCGTACGGGAAGAGCGGGTCGTGAGGGCCGTGCTTTTACGCTGGTCGTTGGAAGGGAGATTTATAAGCTCAAAGATATTCAAAGATATTGTAAGACGAAAATCCGTCGTCAGCCGATCCCTTCGATCAAAGATGTCTCTGCGATCAAGGCAGAAAAGATTTTGGAGCAGGCTGGACAGCGTATTGCTGATGATAATTTGGGGCATACCGTGTCGATGTTAGAGGAATTTTTGGATAACAATGAATACTCTGCGACAGAGATGGCAGCAGCATTGTTGGCAATGCAGATGGGAGACGGCGCAGCACCTGTTGTGGCAAAGGAAGATTTTGGTGATACGGGTGCAGAACCTGGAATGGTGCGTTTGTTTATGAACATTGGTAAAAAGGACAGAGTCCGCATTGGTGACATTTTAGGAGCAGTTGCCGGAGAAAGTGGCATGGAAGGCGAGTTGGTAGGTTCGATTGACATGTATGAGAATTTTTCATTTGTGGAAGTTCCGGAAGAGTATGCCAGAGCCGTGCTGGAATCTATGAATCACAGCAAGATCAAAGGTCGCAATGTCAACATGGAGCCGGCTAATAAGAGATCCTAGGGACAGGTGCTCTGCGAAAACTGTAGCGGCAAATGAATGGGAAAATGTCATCTGTGAATACAGACAAGGCAGGAAATGGGGGACATATGGAACAGCAATCACAGACACCACACAAACGGCGTGTGCGTTACAAAGGAAAATATCCAAGAAAATTTGAGGAAAAGTATAAGGAACTACAGCCGGAAAAGTATGGAGATACCGTACAGCATGTGATCCGGAAAGGAAACACACCGGCAGGAATGCATATTTCCATTATGGTAAATGAGATCCTGGATTTTTTGAAGATTCAGCCGGGAGAGACTGGGTTCGATGCCACGCTTGGATACGGTGGTCATACGAAAGCAATGTTACAATGTCTGCAGGGAAAGGGACATGTGTACGCGACGGATGTTGACCCGGAGGAGTCTGCCAAGACGCGTAAGAGATTGGCAGAGCAGGGATTCGGAGAAGACCTTCTGACCATCAAACTGCAAAATTTTTGTACCATTGATGAGATCGCAGAAGGGGTAGGCGGATTTGACTTTATTTTAGCGGATCTGGGCGTGTCCTCGATGCAGATCGACAATCCGAAGCGAGGATTTTCATTTAAGGTGGATGGACCGCTGGACCTTCGTTTGAACCAGCAAAAAGGTGTGAGTGCCGCAGAGCGATTACGCACGATCGAGCGTGATGAACTGGCAGGAATGTTGTATGAAAATTCGGATGAACCGTATTGTGAAGAGATTGCTAAGGCGGTCACGGATGCGATACGCCGGGGAGAGCAGATCGACACCACGACAAAACTGCGTGGATTGATCGAACAGACACTTTCCTTTGTGCCGGAAAAAGAACGGAAAGAAACGGTGAAAAAAACATGTCAACGCGTATTTCAAGCATTGCGCATTGATGTCAACAATGAGTTTGAAGTTTTGTATGAGTTTATGGAAAAATTACCGGGAGCGTTGCGTCCGGGTGGTCGCGTTGCGATACTGACATTCCATTCCGGTGAGGATAAATTAGTCAAAAAAGCGTTGAAACAGGGATTCAAAGAGGGAATTTATAGCGATTATGCTAAAGAGATCATTCGACCTTCTGCACAGGAATGTGCGCAAAATCCACGCGCACGGTCTACGAAAATGCGTTGGGCGATCCGTGCTAAATAGTTTGTTTGCGTGAGGTTTAAGCTAGTTTGGTGAAAAATGCAGCCCCCTTAACCACCCAAAACAGAAATTGGACAAGGTCCTTTGCGTGTGTTATGATAAGGGATGGAATTAGGTTCGTGATGCACAAGTTTTTGTGCAGAAATGGAGCGCATATGAGAATCATGCAAGGCAGGATGATTGCACAGACAGCCGCTGCAAAATGTGTAACAGCGGAGGTGACGCCAGTGTCACCCAAACAAACAGAAAAGTGTTGTGCGCTGCGTCCGAAAAAAGTACAGCCGGATCAAGTGCAACCGGATAAATTGCATTCAGGAGAATGTGCGGTGCAGAAAGTGCATTGTGGACAGCAAGAGACATTTACAAAAGCAGATCCGAAGGTGATGACGGTTCGGGCCGGATCGGACAACCTTACGATCGGTGAACTTT
>JALEPA010000133.1 GCA_022766515.1 Lachnospiraceae bacterium
TTCCTCTCCCATCCGCATCAGCGCTCCCGCAAACATATCGATCTCGGTATGTCTTCCGGCATCCAGATCCTGCAAGGTCGAATAGCGTGCCGAAGGTGGTACCGGACTGCCATGAATGGACGAAGGATCGATCCCGCTTAAGTCAATTCCCTTGGCAGATGCAATCGTTTCTAATTCCGACCGCAATCCCTGACTGATCGCCATCATATGTTCACTGTCATGATAACAGCCCACACCTGCCCCCAAAATTGCCTGTGGCAGATTATTACAGACATTCAATCGAAATTTTCCCCAAATCTCCTCTTGAATATGCGCTGTTGCACGAAAATGGATCCCGGTATCTGCAAACAATTCTTCGATTGCCTGTACCCGCTCGCTATCATACGGTGCCGTTTTTTCGCCAAAAACAATACCGATCGTTGTGACCGGATCAAATTCATAACCTATCCCTTCACGATGAGACGCCACTTTGATCAAGGCCGGAAGCACATGCTCTTCGCCAATCTGCTTTGCAATGATCTCTTCGCTATCCACTCCGTTCATCAGGCTCATCACAGTCGTATCTTCTCCGACAACTTCACGAATACTGTCCAGTGCACCGGGAAGTGATCCATACTTTAACGCAACCACCAACAGATCAACATCCTTTGCCTCTGTCGGTGACCAAACTTCCGGTCTATATACTGTCCCATTTATCGTACAGCCGTTTTGCGACAACCGCTCCGCTCTTTCACCCTCTGCGATCACGCCGAGACGAATCTGTGCTTTACCGGAAAGACCCCATATGACATAAGATCCTACCGCACCTGCTCCTAATATTGCTACTTTTTCTATCTTCATCTTCTTATCGAATGCCTCCTACAAGCAGATCACTTGGTTTCTTCCTGTGTTCTTTGCACAATACAATGCCTGATCCGCTCTTTGTACGGAAGCATTATAATCTTCACCTCGGTATTGCGTCACTCCGATCGAGATCGTCACAGGACATACCTTGTTCGTTTTTTGCTGCACTGCCTGCCGTATATTTTCTGCACATTTCACATCATGACACATCATCTCTGGATTCTATCACAAGCAATTCTCCGTGTGTAAACGAGATCACTGCCTCTTCTGCCTCTGCGGCAAATTCATTACTGATCGCTCTTCCATCGCCATAACACAAAGTATAATCCTGCAAACCATATTCCAGTCCCTGCAAGGTCAATGGATATACTTTCTCACTTAACGGCTGTAAAGAAATATACTTTCCAAATGCCTCTTCTTTTCGCAGGACTGTTGTTCCGTTGACCAGCCGTATCCGGTTCTGTCGGTCAACAATATAGGTGGGCACTCCTTTTTTTAACGGTTTCATCAACACATTTACTGTCGCTAAAAAATGATCCAGTCTACCACCTGTCGCCCCAAAAATAGTAATCTCTGTTGCTCCCTGCTCCAATATCCACTCCAACGCCATCTGCGTATCTGTATAGTCCTTCGCTGTCGGGTACTGTACAAATCGGATCTTTTCTGAACCGGGAATCTGCCCCTGCTGATATTGCGCTAGGATTTCCTTTGAAACACTATCAAAATCTCCTAAAGCATACTGTACCGGCAACTGTAACGCATATGCGGCATCCAGACCGGAATCTGCACAGATCACGGCATCGTACTCTAAATTTTTCAGATAGGATTCCACAAATGTTAATTGGATCATCCCACCTGTAAATAACAATACCCTTCCCAGCATATGACACCTCCATGTTACCTGACAGCCCTTTATCCGCGCTGTTTCTTTAAATTTTCTCTCTGTATATCGAAAATATATCGTATCAGTCTTTTATCGGATTTTGTCAACACACATCCATAATAATACTGATATTTATGGCTGGATGCACGAAGTTCGTCCTTTCGTACAACCTGTGCGCTGCATGCCAACATTCCATACGACGATGGCATCTCAAAAAACATACGATCCTCTATGTCAAACGAAGTATCTGTATAAATTCCTACTCCGGTCTCACTCACATCTTTGATGATCCCATGCACTCTCTGTGGCGCAGCGATCTGTTGCTCATCAATGACTTCCTGTCCTTCTGCTACCTCAACAACAGGAGGCTCATCGCTCTTTTGCCCCGTCTCCGGTAAAATGTGAAATCCGATCTCAATATCTTCACTGATCTGTACACGGTATGCATTTCTTCGATTAAAGGAATGACCCTTGTTCGTAATCTCAAAATAATGCACCGGTTCATCATCCAACTTGGCAATGCCACCTCGTACTTTTGGCCATTCCCACATCTGTTCTTCATCACGGTATACGATCTTAATATCATCCTCCGGATGAAAGCGAAAGGCTCGGCCATTGGATGCGATCAAAGAGACACACACGCGTCTCGGTTTTGCATCTTCTACCTTGCTGACCAAACGATAGCGGTATCCTTCGCGGTCAATGTAAATTTCCAAAGTTTTTCCCATAGGAATGTTTTCAAGAAGCATTTTCTCCCTCCATGCCGATTCTTTCCTGTAAATCCTTTACATTATCTACGATATCGCCTGAAAACACTGCTGTTCCTGCAACTATAATGTCCACAGCATGTGAAGCAATATCCTGTACATTCTCCTTGTTCACTCCCCCGTCTACCTCTATTGTATAAGACAAGCCGTTCTCCTGTCTCCATTCAGCAAGTTCATCCACTTTCTGCAAAGTGTGCGGAATCAATTTTTGCCCGCCAAATCCAGGCTCCACACACATAACCAGCACCATATCAACGATCGGCAATATCGATCTGATCGCATCCACAGGAGTGCTTGGACAGATTGAGACTGCCGCTTTTGCTCCCAGTTCACGGATTTTCTCTACCGTAGCTTTCAGATCTTCACACGCCTCCGCATGCACCGTAAGTCCATCAGCTCCCGCATCACAAAACTGTTGAATATATCGGATCGGCTCCTGTACCATTAAATGGACATCAAAAAACATCTTCGATGATTTGCGCAGCGAAGCGATTACCGGCATACCAAAAGAAATAGAAGGTACAAACATCCCATCCATCACATCTATATGAAGATGCGAGATATTTAACTCCTCTAACTGTTTTAATTGCCTGCCAAGGCAGTTAAAATCTGCCGATAAGATCGACGGTGCCAATTGTTTCATAATTCTTCTCCATTCTCCTGTGATCTTCACCACTTACCCGGCTAATACCTCTTTTTGTGCTGTAACTCCTCAAAAAAGGTTTTATAATTTTCATAGCGGTTCGTTGAAATGCGTCCTTGCTGCAACGCCTCTTTAACACCGCAATCCGGCTCATGTATATGTACGCAACCTAAAAATCTGCATTGATCCTGATACGGTAAAAACTCATCGTAATATTCTTTCAATTCCTCTTTTTCCAGATCAGGAAGTGCCAAAGAGGTAAAACCGGGTGTGTCCATGACATAAGTCTCTTTTGGGAGAAAAAACAATTCAGAATGTCTGGTTGTATGCTTTCCTCTTTTGATCTTGGCACTGATCTCTCCGATCGCCATTGCGGCTTCCGGAAAAATCGCATTCATAACAGAGGATTTACCTACACCGGATGGTCCGGCAAGCACCGTTGTCTTTCCGGAGAGAAGCTCTCGAAGCTCGTTCAATCCCTCTCCATTGTAAGTGCTGGTAAATATGATCTCTGCACCACTATCTCCATACACAGTCCGCAATTCATCCGCAAAATCATCACGGACTGTATCCATTTTATTAAAACAAATTTTTACAGGAATATCCTGCCATTTCATCATCAGCAAAAAACGATCCAGCAAATTCAAGTTTGGCTTTGGATAGGACGCCGCAAAAATGATCACCGCCTGATCCACATTTGCCACTGCCGGTCGGATCAGCACAGAGGTTCTTGGTAAAATATCGCTGATATTTCCCAATCGTTTCTCCTCATCCAAAAGTTCCACCGTCACATTGTCTCCAACTAACGGCTTTACTTTGCGATTACGGAATACCCCTTTTGCCTTACATTCTATTAGTCCCATTTCCGGGACATGCACATAATAAAATCCGCCAACACCTCGAATGATCTTTCCCTGCATTACTGCCTTACCTTCTTGAATTCTACACTATAAGAACTTCCTACTTCCTGGTCGTTCTTACACAATGTCACCTTACCGTTGTTTTCACTCCATCCCTTGATCGAGAAACTCTTAGGGAAATCAGAGTAGCTGAGTTTTCCCTTCCATACGGTCTGGCTCTTACCATCCTGCTCCAATACCAGCTTGATCATAGCCGGTTCCTCATCCTCATAATCAAACGGATTCTCGGAAATCGTAACAGATGAAGTATAGCTGTACTTAGGCTCCGGTGTTGTTGTTGCCTTTGGTGTCGCTGTTGCCGCGTTCTTTGGTCCAAGGCTGACGGTGAAATCAACCGTTGTGCCAATCTCCACCTTAGTACCGGACTTGACTGTCTGGCTTACGACACGACCCTTTGCGACTGTATCACTATATACATAACTTGGCTCTTCCGGAGCTTCCAGTCCCACATCTGCCAAACGCTCTCTCGCAACCTCTAAAGTTTTATTTACAATATTTGGAACTTTGACCGTCTCATTTTCCGGTCCCTTACTGATATAAAGCGTCACAGCTGAATCTTTCTCTACACTGGAGCCTACTACCGGATCCGTTCCACAAACTTTATCTTTTGCAACAGAATCACTGTATCTTTCTACCGTTGATTTCACACGAAGTCCACGACTCTGCAGTTCCTGCGTTGCCTCATCCAAAGACTTTCCTGTCACATCCGGTACTGTGATACCGCTGGATTCCTGGCTGTAATAGATGGTAACTCTTGTTCCCTCTTCTACTTCTTCGCCTTCCTTAGGATCCTGATCTGTTACTTTATTAGCTTCCTCATCAGATTCGACCGGCTTCAACTGATATTTGAGCCCTGCATCCTCTAATGCCTTCTGTGCCTCTTCCAATGTGCTTCCCACAATGTTTGGTACTGCGATCTTCTCTACCGCTGCTGTTGTTGCTTCCGGTGTCGCAGAGGCACTTGTCTCTGTCTTATTGGTCTTTGACTTAGTGGAACCGCCCCACCATCCTGCGACTTTACCAATGATCAACAGGATAACGATCACAATGATCACTGCCACAACACCACTGCAGATCTTTAAAATACGCTCTAATTTTGGATCGATCTCATCACCATTCTCTTCTTCCTCATCACTCAATTCCTCTTCCGGAATTTCCGACTTGACCGGTGAATGATTGATTCCTTCTGATACCTCTGATAAGGTGTCAGAGCCTACGATGATCGTTGGAGAATCATCTACCACATCTGAGATCATGACATAATCTCCATCCGGCTCCGCCAATGCTCTCTTCAAGTCAGCGATCAAAGCCGTTGCCGTCATATAACGCATATCCGGCTTTTTCTGCATACATTTCATCACAATCTTTGACAAGCTGTGTGGAATCGTCGGATCCAGCTGATCCAATGTCTTCGCCTCATCCTGAATATGTGCTAACGCAACTGTCACAGTGCTGTCCCCTGCAAAAGGAACTTTGCCCGCTAACATCTCGTATAATGTCACACCAAGAGAGTAAATATCACTCTTCTCATCGCTATATCCGCCACGCGCCTGCTCCGGACTGATATAATGCACAGATCCCATCGCATTAGATGTGATCGTATTGGATGTCGCTGCCTTAGCGATTCCAAAATCCGTCACTTTGACTTTTCCCTCTTTGGAAATAATAATGTTTTGTGGCTTGATATCTCTATGAATAATATGGTTGTCATGTGCTGCCTGCATACCCTGTGCGATCTGCACACCAATGCCGATCGCCTCTTTGACATCCAATCTGCCTTTCTTCTCAATAAATTTCTTCAGTGTAATGCCTTCTACAAGCTCCATAACGATATAATACAGATCGTCATCTTCCCCTACATCATAGACATTCACAATATTTGGATGCGACAAGCCTGCTACAGACTGCGCCTCCCCACGAAACTTCGACACAAACTTTGCGTCGTTGCTGTATTCCTGCTTCAATATCTTGATCGCTACATAACGGTTCAAACGCTGATCTCTCGCCTTATAGACATCTGCCATACCGCCGGAACCAACTCTATCTATAATCTCATATCTGTCACTTAATAACATCCCTGGACTAATCATATCCCTTACCTCCTACTTAGGCACATACTTCTGCCAGAACAACCGTGATATTATCACTACCGCCATTCTCATTCGCTCTGGCTACCAGTGATTCTACTGCATCCTGCAAAGTATCACTGTTCTTTACAATATACTCCATATCCTCATCTTCAATCATATTAGACAAACCATCGCTGCATAACAAAATAATATCATTTTGCTGTACTTCGATCTCAAAAAAGTCTGCCTGCACCTCTTCATTTATTCCCAAAGCTCTTGTAATAATATTCTTCTGTGGGTGTACTCTCGCTTCACTCTCCGTGATATTACCCTGTTTTACCATCTCTTCTACTAAAGAGTGGTCATTTGTGATCTGGGTCAAACTATCCCTCAGCAAATACAAACGGGAATCTCCAATATTCGCTACATACATCGTATTATCTTCTACTGTGCATGCAACCACAGTGGTACCCATTCCTTCGTACTCAATATGTGCCTTTGCCTCTTCAAAAACGGCACGATTCGCCCGTTCTACTGCTTCTTCAAACAGAGACACCGGCGTCTTATGTTCGCTTTGTTCAATGGACTGCACCATATTTTCCACACACATCTTCGATGCGTGATCTCCAGCCCTGTGTCCGCCCATTCCATCTGCTACAATCAACAGATTGTGGAAACTACCAACGGGTTGTGTACTGCAATACAGAAAATCCTGATTCATCGACCTCTTGCTGCCAACATCTGTCTTTGCGTATGCTCTCATGTAGTTTCCCCTCCTTTGTTTTTATTTCGTAACTGACCGCATGCTGCGTCAATATCGCTACCCATTTCTCTTCTTATAGTAACATTACTGTGATATTTTTCAAGTATATTTTTAAATTCCAGAACATTTGTGCGTTTGGAACGATCCCCCATTCTGCCCTCTACCGGGTTAAGCGGGATCAAATTGATATGACAATTTAATCCATGCACAAGCTTTGCAAGCTGTCTGGCATGATCCGGTGTATCATTCTTTCCATCCACCAGACTATACTCGAAAGTGATCCTTCTGCCTGTCCTGTCAATATACTCTTTGCAAGCCTGTATGATCTCTGCGATCGAATACCGATTGGCGATCGGCATCATCTCCTTACGCAGCTCATCGTTTGGCGCATGCAGAGAGATTGCCACTGTGATCGTGAGATCTTCCTCCATGAGCCGATGGATTCCGTCCACCAAGCCACAAGTTGAGATCGTAATGTTTCTCTGGCTGATATGCAGCCCCTTTTCATCGGATAACATACGAACAAATCGTACGACATTATCAAAGTTGTCTAACGGTTCCCCGATTCCCATTAAGATCACATTAGATACCCGCTCTCCGGTAATCCTCTGGATCTCATAGATCTGATCTAACATTTCTCCGGTTGTGAGGCTTCGCAGCAAACCACCTACTGTGGAAGCACAAAAGCGACATCCCATACGGCAGCCGACCTGTGTGGAAATGCAAACGCTGTTACCGTGATGGTATTTCATCAAAACACTTTCCACAGTATTCCCGTCCCATAATTTCATCAGAAATTTATTGGTCCCATCCTTAGAGACCTGCCGCTGTATCATATGACAGCCATGCAGACAGGCTTCGCTTTCCAGACGATCTCGCAGCTTTTCCGAGAGATTAGTCATGTCCGAAAAGTTGGTCACCAGTTTCTGATTGATCCACTGGTATATCTGACTCGCTCGAAACTTTTTCTCTCCCAGCTGTTCCACGAACGACTGCATCTCCGACAGAGTCATGCTTTTCATGTCTGTTTTCGTATTACCCTTGTTCATTATACCATGCCTTTCCGTTGAAACTTCGCTACAAAAAATCCATCTGCGCCATCTCCCGGTAACATTTGCAAATAGCCCTGTTCTCCCGTCTGTCCCCGCAGCGTTTCCGGAAGATTTTCCTCAATGGACACAGGGGAAAATGGGAGTGTTTCTCTGATCCAAGCGGCATTGTCGAGATTTTCCTCTCTCGCGATCGTGCAGGTACTATATAATAAAATACCTCCCGGTCTGACATATCGGCTTACCGTGCAAAGGATCTCTCGCTGCAATTTAGCAAGTTCTTCAATGTCCTCTCTGGTCGTATGATATTTTATATCACATTTTCCACCGATCACACCAAGCCCGGAACAAGGCAGATCCGCGATCAACACATCAACCGAATCGATCCAGTCCGTACGCAAGATCCTTGCATTCTGTCGAAACAATTCGCAGTGATCGACTCCGGCTCTCTCCATATTCTCTTGGATCAGCCGTACCTTTGCCTCGCTTAGATCACAGGAAAAGATCATGCCGGTATTCGCCAACAGATCCGCTGCATGGAGCGATTTTCCACCGGGTGCCGCACAGACATCTAACACTTCCTGCCCCGGCTCGATCCCCGATACCGCACCAACGATCATAGAACTTTCATCCTGCACCTGTAATCTTCCCTCTGAAAATGCCTTCAGATCCGTCAGGCGGTCAAACCCTTGCAAACGCAAGGCATAAGGAAAATATCTTCCCTGACGCACCTGCGCGCCCTGGCTTTCAAGCGACTGTACGATCTCTTCCATGACCTGTTCCGGCTCTGCCCCGTGACTTTGCAAATTCAGGTTGCAGCGTACGGTAACACCTTTTTCTTTTTCAAAAAAGCCTTGCAGAATATCCTCTGTCTGCTCTTGACTATATTCTTCCAAAAAATATTCGACGATCCATTCCGGCATCGAATATTTAACAGATGCATAAAGAACAAAATCTGCCGGATCCGGATATTTGATCGTATCGCGTCCACGAAGGATTCCTCTAAGAACACCGTTCACAAAGCCTCGCAGCCCCTGCATGCCTCTCTTGCTTACCAGTTTGACTGCTTCGTTGCAAGCGGCACGGTCCGGTATCTGATCCATATAAAAGAACTGGTACACTGCCATGCGCAAGATTCCCCGGATCACCGGTTTCATCTTTCGTACCGGTGTCTTGGAGAATTGATCCAAAATATAGTCCAGCTCGATGCATCGTTCGATCGTTCCTTCTGCTAACCGTGTCAAAAAGGCACGGTCCTGTTTGGATAATGTCTTTTCCTGCTCTAACACGCGGTGCAGCACTCGGTCACAATATTTTCCTTCTTCCATGACCTGCAGGATAATATCCAACGCGATCGCTCTTACATTCCGTTTATTTAATTGTCCTGTCTGCTGTCCCGCCATGTTTCTCTTTCGTCCTTTCGACTTTGTTTCCTGCTCTGCTGTGGCCCCTAAACTCTGTGCCGGGCACCCTATGACATTGCAGGTTTATCTGCTGTCATCCGTTATTTACGGTTTTACCAGCATAGTTCCTGTCTCTATCGCCACCCCTCGTAAAAACGCATCAATCTCCATTCGTTTCTTTCCTGCAAGTTGCAGGCTCTGTACCGCCAGACATCCTTCTCCGGTCTGGATCCACAGAGAAGTCTTATCTACATACACGATCTCTCCCGGCTTACCTTCCGATACCTGTTGTTCCGCACAAGCCTCCGATGTAACCACATCTGCTTCCCAGATCTTTAACATCTTTCCCTGCAGCGTAGTGTAAGCACTTGGCCAAGGATTCAGTCCTCGGATCAATCGTTCCAGCTGTACTGCACTCTGTGTAAAATCAAGAGCCCCCAGATCTTTCGTCAATTTCTTAGCATAAGTATATTCCTCTCCCTGAGGAACAGGCTGTAATGATCCTTCTTCTGCCTGTTTCAACACTTCTAAGATCATCGGTCCGCCAAATGCTGCTAAGCGGTCAAACAAGCTTCCTCCGGTCTCTTTCTCATCCAAGGTATAGGTCTTGGTAAGCAAAATATCTCCGGTGTCGAGTCCCTCATTCATCTGCTGGATCGTCACACCACTGACTTTGTCTCCCTCGATGACTGACCACTGGATGGGTGCTGCACCTCGAAGCTTAGGAAGCAGAGACGCATGTACATTCAAGCAGCCGTACTTTGGAAATTCTAACACCTCCACCGGAAGGATCTGTCCAAAAGCAACAACAACGATAACATCCGGCTGCAGCTGCTCTAACACAGGATAAAACGCCCCATCTTTGATCCGTTCCGGCTGATATACCGGGATCTCTGCTGCCACCGCAGCTTCCTTGACCGGTGAATACTGCAGTTTTCCGCTTCTTCCCTTCGGTTTATCCGGCTGTGTCACAACACCCACCACATCATGCTCGCTCCGGATCAACGACTCCAGTGTCGGCACTGCAAAATCGGGTGTTCCCATAAAAACAACTCGCATACTGCTGTCCCCTTTCCATCTTGTTTCTCCAACTAATGATTACTCTTCCGGCTCCTCTGACAGATCATGCAGACCATCCTTAGTCTTGGACACATATAATTGTCCTGCCAAATGATCGATCTCATGCTGCAAAGCTCTGGCAAGCAGTTCTTCGCCTTCTACAATGATCTCTTCCATATTTTCATCCAATGCCTTTACCTTTGCATAATTGGCACGGGTCACGATTCCAACTTTGCCCGGTACACTCAAGCAGCCCTCCTGTCCTGTCTGCTCTCCGGATGTCTCGATGATCTCCGGATTGATCAAGACGATCGGATCATCTCCTTCCGGGCTCACATCGATCACAACGATCTGACGCAGGATACCTACCTGCGGAGCTGCAAGGCCTACGCCCTGCGCATCATACATCGTATCTAACATATCCTCGATCAAAGTCTCAATACGAGGTGTCATTTCCTTTACCGGACGACACTGCTTTGTCAATATCTCATCGCCCATCAATCGAATTGTTCTTAATGCCATATCTGTCCTCCATTTAATTTCACTGTACCTATCCGCATCGGCGTATCTTCCTTTCGTCTCACATCAGCCTGCCGGATCAAACGCAAACTGCACGGTACATTTACTCTGCATTCCTCTGTCGTTAATATATGCTTCCAGCTTGTCCTTCACTTGAACGAGCACCGCATAATCCGAACACTTTCCATAAATCATATAACGATAAATGTCATTGATCTTCCCAATTGCTGCCTCCGCAGGACCAAGCACAGTCAAGTGCTCATCCCCTTTCATTCGCCCTGCAAGCTCCTGTGCAAATTCCTTTGCCAGCTCACAGTCCGCAGAAAGCACCAATACTCCTAGTATATGGGAAACCGGCGGATATTGCAACATTTGACGCATGAAAAGTTCGTGTTTGTAAAATTTATCGTAATCCTGCTCAGCCGCACATACAATGCTGTAATGCTCCGGCTGATAAGTCTGTAAGACGACTTTTCCCGGTGTCTGCCCCCTTCCGGCGCGTCCTGCTGCCTGCGCTAACAATTGATAAGTACGCTCTGCAGCCGTATAATCTCCCACATTTAGCGACAGATCGGCGGCTAGGATTCCCACCAGCGTCACTCCTGGAAAATCATGACCTTTGACGATCATCTGTGTTCCCACCAAAATATCTGCCTGACGCTCTGCAAACTGCTGCAAGATCTTGTCATGTCCCGCCTTACCGCCTGTAGTATCCGCATCCATACGAAGGACGGACGCTCCCGGAAACTGCTTTTGCACCATCTGCTCGACCTGTTGCGTCCCCAGGCCAAAAGTCCCAATATATTTTGAACCACAGGACGGACATTTTTGCGGCATAGGCACGGTATATCCGCAATAATGGCAGCGAAGATATTCTACCTGACCCCTGCGGCTGTGCGGTTTGAGAGAAACGGCACAATGTGGGCATCCCACGACCTCCCCACACTCTCTGCAGGAAACAAATCCGGCGTATCCCCGTCGGTTCAAGAATAAAATCGTCTGTTCTTTCCTTGCCAGACGCTCTTCGATCTCCTGACGCAGCGATCGGCTGAAAACAGAATAGTTTTTTTGCCGTAATTCCTCACGCAGATCCACGATCTCGACCTGTGGCAGAGATGCTCCTCCTGCCCTCTTCGATAAAGTAAGCTTATGAAAATTGCCCTGCTGTACTTGATAATACGCTTCCATCGAAGGTGTTGCCGATCCGAGCAACAGACTGGCACCAAGCATGGATGCCCTCTGTCTTGCCACCTCTCTGGCATGATACTTGGGCATCGTTTCACTCTGATAACTCTGCTCATGTTCCTCATCAATCACGATCAGTCCCAGTTTCTCAAACGGCGTAAACAATGCCGAACGAGGACCGATCATAATATCGATCTCCCCACGCTTTGCGCGGGTGTACTGGTCATAGCGTTCCCCCGCCGAAAGTTTGGAATGTAATACCGATACACGGTCACCAAATCTTGCATGAAACCGATGCACCGTCTGAAAGGTCAAAGCAATCTCCGGTATGAGCACGATGACCTGCTCTCCCCGATCTACAATTTCACGGATACACTGCATATACACTTCCGTTTTGCCGCTTCCGGTCACACCATAGAGCAGATAGGTGTCTGCTATCCCTTTTTGTCTGTCTCCGCAAATGCGATCCACAGCTTGTCTCTGTTCCTCATTTAGCTGCACGATCTTGTCCTCATCTTCATGATCTTCATAAGGATTACGGTACTGTCTCTTGGCATCAATAGTCAAAATATTTTTTTGCTCCATTGCTCTTAACACCTGAGCCGTGACCTTGCATTTACTGCAAAGTGCCCCGTATTCCATTCCTCCGGAAAAGGGAACTGCGGACAACAAGGCATCTACGACACGCACTCTCGCCATCTGATGTTTTTGCTGCAATTCCTCTCGCAGCTGAAGCATTTCCTCCTGTTCTATAGCAGGAAATACCTGGCGATGCTCTTTCTCTTTGATCTCTCTTCTGACCGGCATCACCGCTTTGATGGCATCGTTCATCGTGCCGCCATATTGTCTTTTCATCCAATAAGCAAGGGAAAGCAGGTGCGATTCTGCTACAACGCCCTGCTTCACCACTGCCGTTATCGATTTGATCTTTGCCACATCATAATTTGGCACGGTCGATCGTTCTATAATATATCCTTTCATTGCACGATTGCCCTTGCCAAAAGGAATCTCCACCATAGCTCCAACGACCGCCTCTTCCTCCAGTTCCTCCGGGATCCGGTATTGAAACGGTCGATCCAGACTTTTTACAGAGATATCCACGATTACATCTGCAAATAACATACTGCCTCTTTCTTTATTACGATCACAGCAGCTTTACACCGTGATCCTATCGTATAAAATTACCATCTTTCACCACATCAGCGACTAATTCCCGCTCATCCATATGATACTTCTTGCCGGCAATCTCCTGATAATCCTCATGTCCTTTTCCTGCCAAAACGATCACATCGCCTTCCTTAGCATTCTCGATCGCATAGCGGATCGCCTGTGCACGGTCAATGATCGTCACATACTCTCCGGATGCCTTCTTCACTCCGACCACAATATCGTTCAAAATATCTTCCGGTTTCTCATTACGCGGATTATCTGATGTCACGATCGTAAGATCCGCCAGGCGGGAAGAAACTTCTCCCATCTCAAAGCGGCGGTCTCTCGAACGATTTCCACCACAGCCAAACAGGCACACCAGTCGTTTTGGATGATACTCTTTCAAAGTAGACAATAAGCTTTCCAGGCTCATTGCATTATGCGCATAATCGATCATGACCGTAAACTTTGGCGAAACCGGTAAGATCTCTACTCTTCCCTTCACGCGGATCTGTGACAGAGAAGAAAGAATCGTCTCTTTTGCCACTCCAAAATGACGGCAGATCGCAATAGCCGTCATGGAATTATAAACACTGAAGGTACCCGGAATGTCGATCTCCACATCCATGTCCAGTGCGCCCGACATATGATAGGCAACACCAAGTGTACCGCCCTTGTCGGTCAAATGTACATCGGATGCGCGAATGTCTGCATCCTCACCAAATCCATAAGTCTCCACCTTGCAGGTATGACCTTCCAATATTTCATCCAAATGATGTGCATCCGCATTAAAGATTCCCTGCTTACACTGTCGGAACAACAGGCTCTTGCAATGAATATAATCTGCCAGGTCTTTATGTTCGTTTGGTCCGATATGATCCGGCTCCAGATTCGTAAAAATACCATAATCAAATACAAAACCGCCCACACGATGTAACATCAACGCCTGCGAAGACACTTCCATTACCACACACTTACAGCCGGCATCTACCATTTTACGGAACGACTGCTGCACGATATAAGACTCCGGTGTCGTATTCACAGAAGGAATAACCTCCTCACCAATGATCGTCTCGATCGTACCGATCAAACCGGTACGATAACCGGAGGCTTCCAGGATGGAACGAACCATATAAGTAGCGGTAGTCTTACCCTTGGTTCCGGTAATACCGATCGTGATCAGCTCTTTCGCCGGATGTCCAAAATATGCAGCGGACAACTGTGCCAACGCCAAACGGCTGTCCGGTACCTGCACGACCGTTACATGACCCGGTACCTCTACCGCATGCTCCACGATCAAAACAGACGCTCCCTTTTCCACGACTTCCGCCGCAAAATCATGTCCGTCTCTGACTGCACCGCTAATACAAACAAACACAGATCCTTTCTCTACTTTTCTGGAATCATAGACCAGCGTCGTGATCTCTGTATTCACCTCTCCGGATAGCAACTGATATTCTGTATTGTCCAATAATTCTAGTAAGTTCATATTCTGTCTGCCTTCCTTTCTTCTGTCCATAAAATAGAACTCTCTCCTGTCCCGTTTATGGCACACTTGTCGTTGTTCCGATTATGGAACATTTATTTTTTTGTCCTATTTATGGTACATCAATCTCTGTCGTATCGATCACACCATCAAATACAACTGTTGCAGGTCCTGTCATCCATACGGTATTTTCTTCCGTATCATATAATATACGCAGATCCCCACCTAATAAATGCACAAGCACCTCATTTTTTGTCTTGTCGTTCAACACTCCGGCAACGACAGAGGCACAAGTACCAGTTCCACAGGCAAGCGTTTCTCCGGATCCTCTCTCCCAGACGCGCATATTGACCTCTTTCGGACTCAACACCTGAATAAACTCCGTATTAACTCTTTCCGGAAATACTTCATGGTGTTCAAATCCCGGTCCGATCTGCTCTAATGGCAGTGAAGCAGTGTCATCCACAAACACAACCGCATGTGGGTTACCCATTGACACACCCGTGATCCGGTACTCTTTTCCCTGTACCACGATCGGTTCATCCACGCATTTTTCCGCGCCAAGTGTCACCGGAATTTTCGCCGGTGTCAGTTCCGGTGCCCCCATGTTTACTTTTACCATACTCACTTTGCCGTTTTCCACCGTCAGATACAAAGTCTTGATCCCTGCTAAAGTTTCGATCGTAATGACTTCTTTATCCGTCAATCCATAATCATACACATACTTTGCCACGCAGCGGATCCCGTTACCACACATCTGTCCCTGTGATCCATCTGCGTTATACATTGCCATGCGAAAATCCGCCTTGTCAGAAGGATGAATCAAAATCAGTCCATCTGCACCAATCCCGAAATGTCTGTCACTCACATAAACAGCTACTTTGTCCGGATGACGCACCTCTTCCTGCAGACAGTTCACATACACATAATCGTTTCCACATCCATGCATCTTTGTAAATTTCATACCGAATCACTCCTCCTTCTTTCTTGCAATCCCAAAATGTTCATATGCGGCATCCGATGCCATTCGGCCTCTCGGTGTCCGAAGCAACAATCCGTTTTGCACCAGATATGGCTCATACACATCTTCCAGCGTACCCGGATCTTCTCCGATCGACACTGCCAAGGTCTCTAATCCTACCGGACCCCCTCCAAAAGTATGGATCAAGGTCATAATGATCTGTCGGTCGATCTGATCCAATCCCATCTTATCCACTTCAAGCAGATCCAATGCAAAGTCCGTAACCTCTTTTGTGATTACTCCATCGTATTTGATCTGTGCAAAATCGCGCACTCGTTTCAGCAAACGGTTGGCAAGTCTTGGTGTTCCTCTGGAACGCCTTGCCAATTCCATTGCACCTTCTTCTTCAATCTCGACCTGCAAAATTTCCGCAGAATGTATAATGATCTGCTTCAATTCCTCTACAGTATAAAACGACAAACGGTTCACAACACCAAAACGATCTCTCAAAGGTGCGGATAACATTCCTGCTCTCGTCGTCGCACCAACTAAAGTAAATTTTGGAAGATCCAGTCGTATCGAACGGGCAGCCGCCCCCTTGCCAATGACAATGTCGATCACGAAATCTTCCATTGCCGGATAAAGCACTTCCTCTACCTGACGATTTAATCGATGAATCTCATCTACGAACAGGACATCCCCGTCCTGCAGATTGTTTAAGATTGCTGCCATCTCTCCGGGTTTCTCGATCGCAGGTCCTGCCGTCACCTTGAGGTTAGTCCCCATCTCATTGGCAATGATCCCCGCCAGAGTCGTCTTTCCTAGTCCCGGTGGTCCATATAGAAGCACATGATCCAATGAATCACCGCGCTCTTTTGCCGCCTCCATATAGATCTTCAAGTTGTTCTTGACCTTTTCCTGACCAATATAATTGTCTAGAAATTTTGGTCGAAGTCCCGGTTCGATCACCGCATCCTCGGTTGTAAATTCTGTTGTAATGCTTATTTTAGCCATTACTATTCTACCTCAACACTTCTACCTTTTCCACTCAGCTTCCTTCGCATTCGTTCGCTAAATATTTTTCAAGCTTGCCCGCAACAGCTGCTCTACCGTCATTTCCGCTCCATTTTCGACACCACGAACAGCCTTCAAGGCATCCGTTGCCGAATAACCAAGTGCTGTCAATGCCTCAACCGCATCAGCCTGATTTTGTGCGGAAACTCCTGCCTGCTCTGCTGCTTTCTCCTGCCCATTTGCCAATGCCGTCTCGACCGTATCCTGCATACTGATCTTATCTTTCAACTCCAAAATGAGCTTTTTAGCTGTCTTTGCCCCAATTCCCGGTGCTTTGGCGATCGCACCCGCATCTTCCGATAAGATTGCAAATCGTATATCTTCACTGGTCAGTGTTCCCATCAGTCCCAGTCCGCCTTTTGGGCCAATACCACTCACTGTAATGAGAAGCTTGAACAGTTCTTTATCCTCCGCAGTCTCAAATCCAAACAACTGCATAGCATCTTCTTTTACATGAAAATAAGTGTGGATCTTCACCGTAGTACCGGGTCCCGGCATCCGGTCCATAAACGATCCGGGAATCAAGATCTCCAGACCGATTCCCTGATGGTCTACCACGATCTTGTTTTCTCCTCTGGCGACCAATTCTCCTGTCACATAACTTATCATACGACCTCTTATTTCTCCCTTCTATCGGACTGTTTTTCTGCCCATCCGTCTCTCTCATGATTGTCCGTTTTTTGCATCATCCAGTCGACTAAAAGTTCCATGCGACTGTTCCAGCCACCCATCTTCCAGATAGGTGAGGATCACATAGGGATGAATGCCCAATTCTTCCGAGATCTGCAGTGCATTACTATTGGGATAGCGGTGTAAATATGCCACAATGTCATCCAACTGATGGTCATCTTTCGGACGGCATTTTTTGCAGCAAGTCGTCTGTATCTTAGCACGAAACACAGCATGACAGTGTCTGCATACATTGGTATATAGCATAACTCACTCTCCTTTTTCTCCTTGAATCGTCATTCGAGGATTATATCAATACAGAAAACAGATTCAGGATTGGCTGGATCATCTTGTATCTGCGTGGACGGTTCTTCCAATCTTCATATGTAATTTCCTGACTTTCCTCAAATAACTGAGCAAAGTCTTCTTTCATCGTCGTTTGAATCTGCTCCCCGGACATCCAGATTCCATTTTCATAATGCAGATAAAAACTGCGGTAATCCATATTGATCGTTCCCACGATCCCGGCATCCTCTGTCAAAATCTGTTTTGCATGCAAAAATCCCGGTGTATACTCATAGATCCGAACGCCTTCACGCAACAGGCTTCCGTAATTGTAATTGGTCAGGATCTTCACTACTTTTTTGTCCGGTATATTCGGTGTGACGATACGCACATCCACACCTCGTTTTACCGCCTCGATTAACGACTGACGCATACTGTCCTCAATCGCCAGATACGGTGTCGTAATATACAGATATTCATCCGAATAGGTGATCATCTGGTTATAAATACTTTCAATCGGGTTAGATGGATTGTTCGCAGGTCCATCGGAAATGACATGGCAATAGGTATCGCCTTTTTCTTCTGCCATCACGCGGTATTTAAGATAATCAATATGCTCCTTGTCTTTGCCGCTTGCTTCCCACATCTGCAAAAAGATGACGGTCAATCCCCACACGGCTTCTCCAACGACCCGCACACCGGTATCTTTCCACACGCCAAACCGCTCCACCAGATTGGCATACTCATCCGCCAGATTAAAACCTCCGGTAAATGCCACACGACCATCAATCACCAAGATCTTTTGATGTGAACGATAGTTCATGTACAACTCGCCTGTATACTTGTGGATCGGGTTAAAGATCCGAACTTCCATCCCCTCATCTCGCAAAATGTTAGCAAAATACTTTCCGGTACGGATCGCTCCGCCGAAATCGTCATACATAAACTTGACCTCGACACCCTGTTCTACCTTACGCTTCAAGATCTCATGGATCTTATCCCAGAGTGCTCCTTCCGCCACAATGAAAAAATCCATCAAAATAAAGTGTTCCGCCTGCTCCAATTCCACAAAAATGTCTTCAAAAGCATCCTCTCCCATCGGATAATAGGTGACATCATTGTGTGCAGACAGCGGAAATCCTTCCGTCTCCATGTATTTTACCATTCTTCCGGCTACCGGATGTTCCTGTACAAATTCATTGTAGCTTTTCTCATCGTGAACCAGAAAACGATTGCCGTAGGAAATCTGCTGCAATATGTACTGGTCCAGCTTCTTTTTATTGCCTCCGGAGCGTCCCCACAAATAGTACATCACAAAGCCACTGATCGGCAGGATCAAGATCAAAGCGATCCAGGTGCTGCGAAACGCCGGACTCTGGCTGCTGTTCAAAAGTGTAACCATTGCGATCACTGACACAACTTCCAAAATAAAATAAAAGTATACCGTCACATTTTGCAGCACAAAAGGCAGTAACAAGAGTAATCCGATCTGCAGTGCCACCAAAAATGCGGTCTGGCACACCCGAAGAAAACCGGACAGATTATTCTGAATCCGTCCCTTCAATCCTCTAAGATGCTTGTATCCCTCTTCTCCCTTACGAAACATATCGT
>JALEPA010000134.1 GCA_022766515.1 Lachnospiraceae bacterium
GTCGTTCCATATTGTGCATTAATACGCTCCAGCAAGATCAAAATATCTTTAGAAGTATTAGAATCCAATGCTCCTGTCGGCTCATCACACAATAGCAATGCCGGATTTTTGATCAACGCTCTGGCAATGGCACAACGCTGTTGCTGTCCACCCGATAACTGTGAAGGAAACTTATGCTGCTCTGTCAATCCGAGAATTTCCAACAACTCATCCAGGTCCAATGGCTGCTTGGTCAAATATTGACACACTTGAATGTTTTCTCTGACCGTCAGATTCGGCACCAGATTGTAAAACTAAAAAATAAATCCAAGCTGATCCGGCCGATACTCTGCCAACGCATCCTGCGATAATCCGGCAATCTCCTGTCCATTCACCACGACTGAGCCGGAATCGATCGTATCCAATCCGCCAATGCAATTGAGCAGCGTTGATTTACCGGATCCACTTGTTCCTTGGATCACGCACATATTACCTTTCTCGATCTCTGCATCAATACCTCGAAGCACCTGTACGGTATTGTCACCCGATCCATAACTCTTCTTCAAATCCTTCACCGTAATATACATGTTGTCGTCTCCTCCATTTCTTATTGATAATCTTTTTCATTTGCATAACACCGTTATGTTGGTTTTATTTTTTTAGAGTCGAATTTCTTCGACTCCTTGCTATTCTCTTGGTTCCTTTGCTGCATGATCTGATCATTCATTCAAATTCATCATTTGTCTTCCCTTAAAAACAACCCATACCAGCCGTTCACCATATATTGTGTTGCCTGACGGATATAAATTTTTGCCTCTTCTTCCTTCTCAATATGTGTCACCATATAAATGAAGGTGTCAATCTGCATATGCGAGATCCAATGTACAAACGCATCCTGCAACGGTTCCATGCCAAGTGCCTTGGTCGTCCTGTCCGCCAACTGCCGATAATGCTCTGTCGCAACCTGTACGAGTGCATCTACCGCCGACTCTACTGAAGAGCCTTGTGACTTTGTCAACAACAGCAATGCCGCTTCTCTCTCTGCATACAGCACATGAATGATCTGCAGCGAGGCTTCTTCATCCTCAACCATGCCCTCTCCGGACATCTCCGCTAACAGATCCTCTTTCCCGGAAATCACATTTCCATTTTGTTCCTGTAAAAAATGCTCTTTCATGATCACCTGTATCTCCTGCAACAGACCGGATACCAATGATACAAATAAAGCATCTTTATCCTCAAAAAAGAAATACAACGCTCCCGTTGTGACCCCTGCCTGCTTACAGATGCTGCGAAGTGAGGCTTTGAGATAACCTTTCTCCATAAATTCCTGCAATGCACATTGCTGTAAGCGTTCCTTCGTCTCCACAGACGCTGTCTGTTTCTTCATATACCACTCCGTTCTGTGATGTATACCACCCAGTCCAATTCCACATAACACTGTTATCTTACTCATCTTTTTTTACCCTGTCAAGTACAAATTTTCATTTACGCAATACCTGACAGGGTAAAGTTCTCTAATTTTCCCCATGTTCACGACATCTCCGGATCCCGTTGCCACGATCAGCCATCTTCCTATTTATGGCATCTCCAAGTCCGTCATCGTCGTGATCAGCCACTTACCATTTCTCTTTTCGCAAGTATAACCATACCGCTGTTTTACAATTTTCACAGCACCATCTCCATAAGTTACCTTGATCTGCTCGTTGGAATCAAGCTGCAGCGTATCCGCATTTTGATATTCCTCCGATGCGATGGATAGCTTATGAACTTTTTCCCGAATCCCTCTCCTCGAATAATTTTGTACCACTGCACATTGCTGCTCGTATGCCTCACTGCCTACTGCCAAAACCTCGGCTAACTTGTCCGTCTTGCCAGTGTTGACCGCCTCGGTAAACAATGTCACATATTGATAAAACAATTCTCTGCAAACCGACATATCCTGCTCTGTTGGCGCATTTCGGTCTGCACTGACCTGTACGACCACAGGATTTGCCCCATTCGGAACAGCAAGTAATACATTGTCCGATGTACCTTGTTGCCCTGTCAATGTTTCCTCGTGACTCATGCCAAACACACCGGAAAGATTCCACAAATTTGCCAGGCTGTCACTGAACTTTGCGGCTTTAGCATCCGTGCTCTCCTTGGATAAGGTATCATTTTGGGCCTGTTTGTTCATGCTGCCCGTCGCCCTATTTGCCGCATACCCCACACCGGTGCTGCAAGTCAAGATCGTGCCTGCTGTCAGCAAAAGAACCATTGGGATCGCCAGCCACTTTTTATGCTTCTTCGGACAACTCAAGGCAAAAATACGATGTTCCATTTCCCTGCCTTTGCGGCTGATCGGCATCATGGAATAACGAAAATCCGCAAAGTTTCTGCCAGATGCCAACTGTATCAACAATTCTCCATATTGAAACCGACGGCTCTCGCCCAGACGGCGGATCACCGTCTCATCACAAAAGAGTTCCGCATCCTTTTCCGAACATTTTGCAGCAACCCAAACAAACGGATCATACCAATACACTGCAAGTAATCCCATGCGACATACTGTCCAGAAATAATCTTTATGCAGATAATGTACTGTTTCATGCTCGATAATCTGATGCAGTTTTTCTCTGCTGACACACTGTGGATTTCCCCGTCCCACAAGACATGCCGGAAGATATATTGCCGGATGCCACAATCCATAAAGGCACGGTGTTGTAAATTCATTGGTACTGTAGACAGCCAATCCATTCTTTTGAAAAAGATACTTTCGCTCTCGCTTCAGGCGAGCAGTCAAACGCTGATTGGACAGGATCAGGCATCCCGCCATTAAAATGACGCCTGCGATCCACACAGTAAGAAACACGGTCTTCCATGCCACTTTCCAATACCAAGGTGTCTTTTCCTTTGTTGTCGTATTCCCCTCTGCCGATGCATTATCAGCACCGCTCCTCTCCTCAACCACCTGAACAGATTTTACAGTGGACTGCGTCCCGGAAACCTTTTTACTGCCCTTCTTCAAGACAACATTGTTCGCCTGCCCCTGCAAAATATTCTGTTGTGCTTCTGTGGCAGTGCTCGCCTTCTGTTGTTCCCAAGCAGTCAAAGTCTGTTTCATATAATCCGCGATCCCAAATGGCGTTGGAATCAAATTGATAGGAATCATAAAACGAAACAGCACGATCAGCCATAGGGCATAGATCGCACCATGACCGATCCTGCCCGCAAACAGCTTGCGTATTCCCAAAACAAATATCACCAAAAGGGATGATTCTAATAACCAAATGATAAAATCTGTCATTATTTACTCCTCGTTTTGCACTTTACTCCTCATTTTGAGCTGCCTTGGACTCTGCATCACGCAAAATCTTCTGCAACTCATGAATGTCATCTAACGACAAGTCATTTTGACGAACCAGTGCACTCATCATCATTCCTACACTTCCATCATAAATGCGCTGCAGGAAATCCCTCGTCTCCTGTACGACAACATCCTCTTTTTTTACCTTCGGGTAAAAATACTTTGTCTTACCCTGCTCGTGGTAGCCGATCAATTTTTTCTCCGTCATGCGCCGTACCATTGTTGCGCTTGTACTTTTGCTCCAACCTACGCTTTCTTTGAGCAAGGGCACCAGCTGCATCAAAGGCAGTGGACTTTCCGTCCAGAGACAATTCATGACATACCACTCACTGTTTGTTACTTTTACTTTACTATTCACTTGCTAACCAAACCTTTCTTTTTGCTTTTGCCAGCTTTGTTGCCCTCATTGTAAAAGATTTAGTTTATAATGTCAACCAATTTTCAAAATAAGTAGTTGACTTTGTAAACCATGCAGTGTATAGTGTGGTTTACAAAGTAAAACAAATGTGCTCACAAATGGTTACAAAACGCCAAAAAATTGTGCGCAGAAATGAGGGAACACTATGAAAACAACCGCTTTTACAACCACAAAATCTCCTCGCATGGGAATCTATGTGCTCAAGGGAATCGCCATATCCGGCGTCATCCTGTACCATCTTTTTCCAAAATACTGTCCGGGTGGTTTTCTGGGTGTCCCGTTGTTTTTTATCCTGTCGGGATATTTAATGTTCCTATCCGCCTGCCGAAACCGGAGAGAGGGTACTTTTCAGATCGGCAGCTACTATAAGAAAAGATTCCAAAAGATCATGATCCCACTGTTCGTCATGGTTATGACCGTATGCTGCTTTATGACACTGACAAACAGCAGACATATGATCGGCATCCGCAGCCAGCTTTGCAGTATCTTCGGTGGATACAATAACTGGTGGCAGATCCATCAAAACAACTCTTATTTTACTGATCGTTCCGCTGCATCTCCATTTACACATTTGTGGTACCTGTCGGTGCAAATGCAATTTTATGTAGTTTGGCCGTTTATTTTTCTGGCATACCGCAAAGTTCGCAAGATACTCGGTGCATCCAAGGCACGACTGTTGTTTCTTGTTGCAGCATTATTGTCTGTCCTAAAAATGGCACATCTGTATACACCGGGAGGAGATCCGTCCCGTGTGTATTATGGCACAGATACTATGGCATTCCATTTATTTCTTGGAATGTGGCTGGGTGCCGTCAAATGCAGTGTCCCAAAACACGCCCAGATTCCTCTTGATCGTACCTATTGCAAGATCATCAGCTTGCTGCAGTTAGCTGTAATCGTCATATTATATGTACTTGTTGCCGGAACGGATGCTTTTTTGTATCGTGGGGGAATGTTACTCATCAGCCTGTTCTTTGTCTATGTGATCTATTTCACAGAACGCTATGCAGTATTTTCCTATTGTAACAGGAAGAGCGAAGAGGGAGACATATCCTGTAATACAACGCAACGAACATTTTTAGAGTTTTCAGGAATAAGTAAAAGGATGATACAGATTTTTGCGTTCCTGGGAAAATATAGCTATGAACTGTATTTATGGCACTACCCTTTGATCCGGTTGCTGCTGCCATAATCATCA
>JALEPA010000137.1 GCA_022766515.1 Lachnospiraceae bacterium
GATCAAATAAAATAAAAAAACACAGTAATCAAATACTGTGTAAACGGAGAAAGAGGGATTTGAACCCTCGCGCCGCTATTAACGACCTACTCCCTTTCCAGGGGAGCCCCTTCAGCCTCTTGGGTATTTCTCCAGATTCTATCTGGTCCAAAAGACCATTATAAAAAACGCGAACCTGTTCGCATCCTTTAGAATGAACTTCTGATAGAATCCAGTCTATAACATAGCCTACACATTTTGTATTTATTCTATTGTATAGGAAAAAGCATCTTCAGTGATTCCACTCTCTGAAAGTTTTCTCTCCATAAAAAAAGCGGAGAGAGTGGGATTCGAACCCACGCGCCCTTGCGGACAAACGGTTTTCAAGACCGCCTCGTTATGACCACTTCGATATCTCTCCATACTTTTATTAGGTTGTAATGTTTGATGACATATGTGCTGTCTCAAACACTGCTTTGCAATTATAACACCCTCAACTTATCTTCGTCAAGTGTTTTTTTCATTTTTTTGAAAGAAAATAATTACTGCCTGCCTTAATACGCTGATTCTGTACAAACTATCGCATTGTAACAGTGGCCGGTCACTGGCTCTACTGTGCAATTTGGGTGTACTTATCCGTCCCAATCTTCAAATTCGGCACAGCATTCAGATCCAACCCCGCACGATTTCCCGCCATATACTCGTAGTATCCCTGCACCGCGATCATTGCCGCATTATCCGTACAAAAGATCGGTGATGGGTAACACAATTCCAGTCCTGCTTTCTTGCAGCCTTCCTGCATTGCTGCACGAAGTGCGGAGTTTGATGCTACACCTCCGGCTACTGCTATCCTGTCTTCTCCCAGTGATTTTGCCGCACGAATCCCTCGTTCTACTAATACATCTACAACTGCCTGCTGAAAGGAAGCTGCTACATCCGCTTTGTTTACTTCGATTCCTTTCATTTCACAGCCATTTAAATAGTTCAACACCGCTGATTTCACACCGGAAAAGCTGAAATCATACGCTGAACCATCTACTTTTGCTCTCGGAAATGCAATCGCTTCGGGATTGCCCTCTTTTGCCAGCTTGTCGATCTTAGGTCCACCCGGATACCCCAGACCGATCGCTCTCGCCACTTTATCAAAGGCTTCACCTGCTGCATCGTCATGAGTACAGCCGATAATATCAAACTTTGTATAGTCCTGCACCTGTACGAGATGTGTATGTCCACCGGATACGACCAAACACAAAAATGGCGGCTTTAGATCCGCATGTTCAATGTAATTTGCCGCAATATGTCCTTCGATATGGTGTACTGCGATCAAAGGTTTGCCCGCTGCATAGGCGATGGCTTTGGCAGCACCAACTCCTACGAGTAATGCTCCCACTAACCCCGGACCATAGGTGACGCTAATCGCTGTAATATCCTGCAGTGTCACGCCCGCTTCCTCTAATGCCTGCCCGATCACATAATTCACTCGCTCCACATGTTTTCTGGATGCGATCTCCGGAACGACACCTCCATATAAGGTGTGGATATCAATCTGTGAAGAAATAACATTGGATAATACCTCTCTGCCATTTTTGACTACAGAGGCAGCCGTCTCATCACAAGAACTCTCTATTCCTAATATTAATACATCTTGCTCCATCTTTTATCAATCTCCTAAACTAGAAATTTCCTTCTGGTCGGTTGTTTGCTTCCAGCCTAAAATGCGCCATTTTCCTTTGCTGTCTTTTCGGCAGAGAAAGTTTTCATAAGTCTGTTTTCTCTGACTTTTGTTCTTCACTTTCATCAAAGTTCCGGTAATCACCGTCGCACACTCTCTTTGATCTATCGTATTATAGGTAACCTTACTGTTTTTTTGCACAATATAAGTAGAGATCACCTGCTTTTGATCCGAAAACTTTTTCTTATCTTTCTGCATCTGCTGCAGCATTTCATCTCTGGAATTTTCCTTCATCGCCAAAAGCTCGTCATCGTACAGGATCCTCAACTGATCCAATAACTCCTGCATCTCCTTATCACTTAGAGAATTATTGTAAATGCATTTATTCAGTCTCCAATAATATTTGACAACCTCTGTTGGCGTCTCTGGATATTTTGTTTTCAGATCTTTCTTCAAAAGCGTGTCTACTTCCGAAGTAGCCTGCTCCTTACTTTGATACGACCCCAGCTTTCCCTGACTGATCAAATAAAAAACAAACAAAACCAAGGCTGCTGCCACTAACATGGCAAGCACTGAAAACAATACTTTCTTCTTGTTTTTATTCATGCTAATCCTCATTTCTATACGCACTTTTCGTACATAACAAGCTTTTTGCCCTTCCGTCCGATGACTGTGGACGCAAAGTCGTTATGGTAAATGTTCGTCTGCTTATTCTTTCAGTATACAATACTTTTGCTGCAAATGCATCCCTATTTTTTTTCTTCCGGGAAATCCAGTTCAACGCTCATGCCGTCTTTTCCGGGATGAATGTTCTCAAAAATCTTCTTCGGTTCACGCAGATAGTTTTGCGGATACAACAATGACGGACTGTAATGCGTCAGCCATAATTCCTTGACCTCCGCCTCTTTTGCCATTTTTGCCGCTTCCGTAAACATCATATGTTTCTTTTCCAACGCTTTCGGCTTTTTGTCCGGTTCCCCATACATTCCCTCGCAGATCAACAGATCCGACTCTCTGGCATTTTCCACCAGATTAGCATTTGGCCTGGTGTCTGTGCAATAAGTCACTTTGATTCCTTTTCGCGCAGGTCCTAACACCATGTCCGGTGTAAATACACCTTCCTCTGCCTCCACTGTCTGGCCATGCTGCAACTGATTCCAGTATTTGACCGGAATTTGATTTTTTGCTGCCAATTCCGGAAAAAATCTTCCTCCTCTTGGAATCTCAATCGTATATCCATAACAGGGAACGCTATGATTGACACGAAACGCCTTTAGTTGATAACCATGCAAAGAAAATTCCTGCACTTTTTCCGTTAATTCTATGTAGCGCAATTCAAAGGGCAGCCCCTGCGCAATAATGAGCAGCGCAGAGACTACCTTTTCCAATCCCTTTGGTCCGATCAATGTGACCGGCTCTTTTCGTTCTGCATTTCCCATCGACAACAGCAACCCCGGGAGTCCGCTAATATGATCGCCATGATAATGGGTAAAACAAATGGTATCGATCGGATGAAAACTCCAGCCCTTCTGGCGGATGGCAACCTGAGTCCCCTCTCCGCAGTCTATCAGCAGGCTGCTCCCTCCAAACCGAGTCATACACGCTGTCAGTGCTCGTCCCGGCAGCGGCATCATTCCACTTGTTCCTAATAAACATAAATCCAACATGGGATTGTTTCCTTTCTTTTTACAATTCTGTCACCTCACTGATCTGCGGTGGTATGACAAACGATTGGATCATTTTATCATAACAATCCTCGCAGATCACAAAGGCATGTAGTTTTCTGTCTTTTCTTGAAAAATATCCCCACTGTTTTTTTGCTTCAAAAGCATCTTCCAGCAAAATATCATTTTCCATCTTCAGTGTCTTTCCACAAGCATTGCAATACATACTATCCATCCTTTCTGTGCTTTATCTCTAATGATCTTCATTATGATCGACTTCACAAGCACAGTATATCCTACCGTTTTGCGCATGTATAGTGGAAATGTCTGTCAATGCAGACACGGGGTATTTATGCCAGTTCCATCAAAACAGCATCTTCCTTCGGCTGGGAATAATAGCCTTTTCTCTTTCCGATCGTCTGAAAGCCTATTTTGGTATATAGACCGATCGCTGCCGCATTGGACTGACGCACCTCTAACATAATATGGTGCACTCCTTTTGCTCTACACTGTTCCAGGGAATACTGCAACAACCCCTCGGCATAGCCGTGACCCCTATATTCCGGATCTACTGCCATATTACACAGATCGCCGTCTTCAAAAGAACACCAGATCCCACAATATCCTATGATCTTTCCCTCGACTTCACCGACCACATACTGCGTATCTTCCCGCAAAATAGCATGAAGAAAGCTGTCTTCACTCCAAGGCTTGGTAAAACATTGATTTTCAATATTACAAACTTGCTCTACATCTGTAGAATTCATTACTCGTATCTTCATATTCTGTACCATATTCCTTCGGACAGAGTGTCTCCCCTCTTACTACTTAGAGAGCATCTTTTGCGCTGCCTCGCGCTCCCGTTCTGCCTGCGATTTGCGCAGATAATCCGGACGAAACGCAGCGGCAGTCTGCTCTTTTCCTTCTGACAAATAGCGTTGTCCCAACACAGCAACTGCAGCCGCACTCTGTCTTGACAAATGCATTGGTGCTTCCTGCCATTCTACTGTTAATTGCTCTTTTAGCAGGTCACGATGTACCGGTACGCCGTCCCCCAGAACGGTCACTTTTTGTCCAAGTTCGTTGATCTTTCGGATCATGTCTTGAATGGACAGTGCATCCTGAGCACAGATCACATCCAATTTCTGATCGCTTACTCGATAAATACCACTATAAACCTGACTTCTTCTGGCATCCATCATCGGACAGATCACACCATCCATTCCAGCCAGTCGATATGCCAGCCCCTCCAGTGTTGGCACTGCCACCAGCGGTACCTTTAATGCCAAACCTAACCCTTTTGCTGTCGCTGCTCCGATCCGCAGTCCGGTAAATGAACCCGGTCCGGATGCCACTGCGATCGCATCCAGTTCTTCCAGAGCGATCCCCGACATTTCTACCACTTGTGCGATCATCGGCAGTAATGTCTGCGAATGGGTCTGCTTGTTATTCACCGTAAATTCTGCTACCACTGTGTCATCACTGCAGATCGCAGCTGATGCTACAAGGCCCGAACTGTCTATTCCCAGTATTTTCATACGATAATCATTCCTTTCCCACAATTGTCAGCTGCGCTGTACAGTTATACTACGATAGTCGAATCCTTTTTCCAGATCCTTTTCAATCGTCACTTCTATGCAGTGTTCCGGTAAAATCTCCTCGATCAGTTCTGCCCACTCGATCAGACAGACACCGCCTCCATAAAAGTAATCTTCATATCCGATCTCATCCATTTCTTCTACATCGGCAATACGATACACATCAAAATGGTACAAAGGCAGTCTGCCACTGTCATACTGCTGTATGATCGTAAATGTCGGACTGCTTACCGGCTCGGTAATTCCCAGTCCCTCTGCGAATCCCTTGGTAAACACGGTTTTACCCACACCAAGATCACCGTGTAATAAGACCACCGTACCGGCTTCACATGACGCCCCAAGCTTCCTGCCAAGCTCTCTTGTCTGCTGTTCCGAATTACTCTCCATCTTTTCCATCATCTGGGGTTTCCTCCTGCTCCGGCTCATAATCTTTGTATTTATTCATCTGCGAGGTAATAAATTCACAACTGCTCTCGTACTGTTCTCCCAACTGTGCCTTAGGGAAGATAAACGCTCTGACCGGTGACATATACAAATAAATCGCAGACTTTGTCTGTACTTTGCGGCGGATCTCATACCATTTGATATGTGCCACCTGATCTTCCTGAGAGACTGTGATCCCCTGATCGTCCAAAATATAGTTCAAAGTGTCATTGATGTCTTCATTCTGTTTTTTCTGTGCCTTTGCCTTAGAATATAACATAAGCGGCTGCACGATCGTAAAGAGACAACCAATGATCAACAAGGCAATGATCGCGGTTGTATCCAATGTGCGGTATTTGCAGGCGCAAATGATAAAACTACCGATACTGATCAGCAATCCAACCACGCCCGACATACTGACATAGGTGTGTCGCATAGAAAATAAAAAAAGCTCTTTTGTCGTTAAATTTACCGTAAATCGAATTTGTTGCATAATTTCCTCATTTCTGAGCGATCAATTATAACGATACCAAGTGTGATCTGCAACGCCAGATCCTCTTCTGCGATCCCAACTATTTGCCTTCGCTCATAAGCAAACAGCTCTATGAATCAGCATATCGACATACCTAAACATTATAACAGAACAGAGCGAAAAAACAATACACGGAATATCGGATTTATGCTATACTGATTTCATATGACGCTTTGTCGCCATTATAAAAAAGAGCAAAACTAGCGTTTTGCTCTGCAAGAATTGCCAAAGCAATTCTTGGTGGCATATCACTACACTATAGACAATGTCATATAAAGTAACAAAGAAGTGGAGGTAAGAATGAGGGATTTAGAGAAAAAACAACTACTGCAACAACAGATCGAAGAAGAGATTGATTTTGATAAATTAGGAGAATTCTGTGAGCATCTGACCGATGCCATTCAAGAGATTTTCCGTTCCTGCGGCCTATACTTCCGCATTTTTTCCAGGGTGAAATCCGTAGACTCCATTGCCAGCAAATTAATACGAAGAAAATATGGAACGCAGGAGAATCCCAAGAAACTGCAGGATTTGATCGGCATCCGTGTCGTGCTGTATTACTACGATGACTTAAGCATCTGTAGAGACATTATGGAAAGTACCTTTCAAATGCTGGATCATTGGTCCCGAACCAATCAGACCGCAAACGAATTTAAAGCCACAAAGATCAATGGCGTATTTCGTTTTCCTACCGAATATTTTAATTTATATAAGAAAGAATTGTGGACACTTCCTATTGATACGACCTTTGAGATCCAATTTCGTACCGTATTTTTTGAAGGCTGGCACGAGATTGAACATGATATGCGATACAAAAGCCTGCTTTCCGATGATCAATTTTGGCGCGGCAGCGAAGAACTGTCCCGTATTCTAAATTGTATTTTGGCGAACTTAGAGTTAAGTGACTGGTCCTTAGTGCAGCTGTTTGAACAGCTTTCCTATAACCATTACAAAAATGCCAACTGGGAACTGATGCTCAAAAGTAAATTTCGTATTCATATGGATGATAACAGCGAACTGCATCCGGAGATCCTTGCAATTTTTGACCGGGATAAAGAAGTGGCAAAGCAGTTTTTCAAGTGTTCCCGAAAGGATCTGATCCGCGAGTTGTTGAAATTGGATGCACCACAGCCAAGCTACAATCTGATCGTTCGGTTATTAAATGAACGAACTGTCAAAAACGAAGAGATTGCTGCCATTTACAGCAAACTTCCGATTGGAAGAGAAGAGCGCAATAAGCCAAAAACTACTTTTGCAAGACTGGACTCCTCCGTGCTGTTTCATCTGGAAACACCGCTCATGCACCGGGAAAGCCGTACTTTAGAAGCAGAATTTCACAATGCTGCCTCTATTTTGTACAAATGGGCGCGTTTCAAACTGAATCCGGTATTTGAAGATATGCCGGATGAGCTGTCTTCCTACCACAACAAACTGCCCGGTTACCACATCAAGATCGATGTACAGCCGGAGCGTTATTCCTTCACGATGAAGATCAGTCATATCGACAGTACACAGATCGGTACCTTGTGGCATATCCACTCTTCTGTTGCACTGTTGGACGATGGGCAACTGCATTTTTACCATATGACTTCGCGTGATATGCCGCACGGTGCTTCCCATCAG
>JALEPA010000152.1 GCA_022766515.1 Lachnospiraceae bacterium
CAAGATCTATATGGAGGCGAAAGCAAGACCTCGTTTTATCATTAGTGAAACGACAGGAGAGATCGTACCGGCGAAAGACCGCTTATAGAAAGGGGTATTTTGGTTGTCAGATACATCAGAAAACAGAACAAATCAGGAAAAGCACAAACAAATATGTGCCGCACTGCTGGCACATGTAGATGCAGGAAAGACTACTCTGTCGGAGGCAATGCTGTATGAGTCAGGGACGATACGCAGACTCGGCAGAGTAGATAATAAAGATGCTTTTTTAGATACGAATCATATGGAGCGTGATCGAGGGATTACCATTTTTTCCAAACAGGCAAGATTTGCCTGGGAGGATGGAATGGTCACCTTATTGGACACACCGGGACATGTGGATTTTTCGGCAGAGATGGAGAGGACTTTGCAGGTACTGGATTATGCAGTGCTGGTAGTGAGTGCCTCAGAGGGAGTACAGAGCCATACCGAAACATTATGGCGGCTTCTTGCCTATTACCATGTACCGGTGTTTCTTTTTATCAATAAGATGGATATGCCCGGAGTGGATCGCGGACAGGTATTGCAGGAACTGCAGACAAAATTATCGGACAGCTGTACTGATTTTGGGACAGAAGAGTCGGTTGTTTTTGATGCAGCTGCAATGTGCGAGGAAACGCTGTTAGAGCAATTTTTGGAACAGGGCACTGTGGATCATGCGGAAATCTGCCGTCTGATCAGGCAGCGTAAACTATTCCCCTGTTATTTTGGATCTGCGTTGAAAAACGAAGGGATTCATGAATTCATGGACGGATTTTGGCAGTATACGGAAGCACCGGAGTATGGGAAGAAATTTGGTGCCAGAGTATATAAGATCGCAAGAGATGAACAGGGAAATCGTCTGACCTATTTGAAAGTGCTTGGTGGTACTTTACAGAGCCGTCAGCTTTTGCAAGGAACTTATCGGCATGAGGATGTCGAGGAGCAATGGGAAGAGAAGGTCAACCAGATCCGTTTATATTCGGGAGATAAATTTACACAGGAGACAAGTGTAGAAGCGGGAACGATATGTGCGGTGTCCGGTCTGCATCATACCTATCCGGGAGAAGGACTTGGATTTGTGCAGGAAGACGACAGTGGATTGTTAGAACCGGTGCTCAATTATCGCTTGGAACTGCCGCCGGATATGGATGCGGCGAGGGCTATGCCGATGCTGAAACAGTTGGAAGAGGAAGAGCCGGAGTTACATATTGTATGGGATGAACAGGTGGGCGAGATCCATGCGCAGGTGATGGGAGATGTACAGATCGAGATCATTTGTCAGCAGCTAAAAGAACGGTATGGAATGTCAGTACAGTTTGGTGCGGGCAGCATTGTTTACAAAGAAACGATCGCGGAACCGGTAGTAGGTGTCGGACATTTTGAGCCGCTTAGGCATTATGCGGAGGTACATTTGCTGTTAGAGCCGGGAGAACCGGGATCGGGGCTTGTGTTTGAAAGCCGATGCAGTGAGGAAGTCCTTGATAAAAACTGGCAGAGACTGATCTTGACACATTTAGAGGAGCGTCGGCACAGAGGCGTATTGACGGGATCGCAGATCACCGATATGCGCATTAGTGTGATCGCCGGAAGAGCGCATCAAAAACATACGGAGGGCGGAGATTTCCGCCAGGCGACTTACCGTGCAGTGCGGCAGGGATTGCGGAAGGCGGAGAGCATTTTGTTAGAACCCTATTATGCCTTTCGGATTGAGTTGCCAACAGAGCAGCTGGGGCGTGCTATGACAGATATCGAGCGTATGGCAGGAAAGATGCAATCTCCCGATACGAAGGGCGAATGGTCGATCCTTACGGGTGAGGCACCTGTTGCGGAGATTGGGCACTATCAGCGGGAACTTGCGGCATACACAGGGGGTCGCGGCAGGATCAGCTGTACACTGTCAGGTTATCGTCCGTGCCACAATACCGAGGAAGTGTTGGAGCATTGCAGCTATGATCCGGATCTGGATCTTGCGCAGACAGCAGATTCCGTGTTTTGTGCACATGGTTCCGGTTTTATCGTGCCTTGGACCGAGGTGGAGGAGCATATGCATGTGGAGGATGGATATGCAGGAGATCCGCAGGCACTTGAGGCAAGGCTGGAGCAGGAAGCGTATGAGGCAATGTCGGCAGCGATGCGCAGACGAAAGGGTTACATTGAGGATTATTCCTTGGGAGAGGATGAGATCCATTCGATCTTGGGACAGGCAGTTGGTGCCAATCGCAGTGAGAAGAAGGCGCGGCCGGGTTATCATAAGAAGCGTGTGATCACGGCGGATCGTACCGGAAGTAAACCAGTGCGCCCATACCGTTCGGTAGAGAGATATTTGCTTGTAGACGGCTACAATATTGTTTTTGCCTGGGAAGAATTGAATGAGCTGGCAAAAACCAATATTGACGCTGCTCGTGACAGGCTGATGGATATTTTGTGCAATTATCAGGCGTATACCGGTTATCATTTGATGCTGGTATTCGATGCCTACAAAGTCAAAGGCGGTACGGGATCTGTAATGGATTACCATAACATTCAAGTGATCTATACCAAGGAGGCAGAGACAGCAGATCAATACATTGAAAAGTATGCCCATCAAATGGGCAGAGATTATGATGTGACGGTTGCTACTTCGGATGGTCTGGAGCAGGTGATCATTCGCGGGCAGGGTTGCAAACTATTGTCTGCAAGAGGGTTTTTGCAGGAAGTAAAGTGCGTGGAAGAGC
>JALEPA010000163.1 GCA_022766515.1 Lachnospiraceae bacterium
GATAGAGCGTCTGACTACGGATCAGAAGGTCGGGAGTTCGAATCTTCTCGCGCACGCTTACATTAAGAAAGAAGTCCTTGAATTATCAAGGGCTTTTTGTCGATTTTAGGAGAAATAGCAATAAAGTATGGGATCGACCCAAAGCATGTGGGTTGAGAAAGGAATGTAGGATCAATATGGATGCATTTGTAATAGAAGAAATGAAGAATATTATAGGAGAAACTGCGGTAAAGGTGCAGGAGCCGATGGCGAAACATACGACATTTCGCATTGGTGGACCGGCAGCGTGTTTTGTGACACCGCAGACAGCAGGGCAGCTTGCCGAGGGCATACAGTTTGCAAATGAGAAGGAGATTCCCTGGTATGTGATCGGAAATGGAAGCAATCTGCTTGTGTCGGATGAAGGCGTAGAGGGCATTGTGTTTTGTCTGCAGTCGACCGAAAAGGGAGATCTGCATACGATCCGTGTGCTTGCAGAACTGGAACAGGCGGATAGTCAGGACATCTTAAGCGAGTACGGTATTGACAGTCCGGAGCAGGAGAAATCCTATGTTTGTGCAGGGGCAGGCGTGATGTTGTCGACACTTGCCGTGCAGGTGGCAGATCATGGTTATGCCGGTTTTGCCTTTGCCGGAGGGATTCCCGGAACACTTGGTGGAGCAGTGACGATGAATGCCGGTGCCTATGGCGGAGAGATCAAAGATGTCATTGTCGGAGCGAAGGTATTGGACAGACGGGGAAAATGTCGTATACTAAAGAAAGAAGAACTGGCGTTGTCGTATCGTCACAGTGCGATCCAGGAGGAGCAGTACATTGTTGTGGAAGCATTGTTTGCCTTTGCGGCAGGAGATGCGGAGGCAATCCGTCAGGAAATGTCAGACTACAACCGTCAGCGTAGAGAGAAACAGCCATTGGAGTATGGCAGTGCTGGAAGTACCTTTAAGAGACCGGAAGGCTATTTTGCCGGAAAGTTGATTCAGGATGCCGGATTGAAAGGTTATCGGGTAGGTGATGTGATGGTTTCTGATAAACACAGTGGCTTTGTAGTCAATGTTGGAGAGGGAACCGGTGCGCAGGCGGAGCAGGTGATCGCACATGTAGTAGAGACAGTAGAGAAGCAGTTTGGTGTGCATTTAGAAACGGAAGTGAAGAGACTTCCATAAGAAAGGAATCTGGGATTAGTATGCAGTTTGTGATTGTTACGGGAATGTCCGGTGCCGGAAAAAGTTCCGTCCTGAAGATGTTAGAAGATTTGGGATATTTTTGTGTGGATAATCTTCCGGTTCGTTTGATCCCGAAAATGACCAAAATGATGTTAGAGGAACAGGAACAGGGATCCGGTGATAAGATGGCATTGGGGATTGATATCCGCAATTTACAGGGTTTATCCGAACTGGATGCGATCTTGGATGATCTTGGGGAAAAGGGACATCCCTACCAGGTATTGTTTTTGGAAGCAGATGACAGTGTGTTAGTCAAACGCTATAAAGAGACGAGAAGAAATCATCCGCTGGCGCTACAGGGGCGTGTCGACAAAGCGATTGCAGCCGAGCGTGTGGAGCTTGCCCATATCAAAAAGAGAGCTGACTATATTTTAGACACCAGTCATATGTTAGTCCGGGAGTTAAAACATGAGATTGACAGGATCTTTTTGGGTACGGAAGAATATGAAAACTTTTTTGTGACCATCTTGTCGTTTGGCTTTAAATACGGCATACCGGAAGATTCCGATTTGGTGTTTGATGTGCGTTTTCTGCCAAATCCTTACTATATTCCGGAACTTAAGCCACTGACAGGCAATGACTGTCCGGTGTACGATTATGTCATGGCAGCAGAGCAGGCGAAAGTTTTTCAGAAGCAGTTATTTGAGATGGTAAAGTTTTTGATCCCGAATTATATTACGGAGGGAAAAAATCAATTGGTCATCAGTATCGGATGCACGGGTGGAAAGCATCGATCCGTGACGATGGTCAGAGCGTTGGCAGACCAGATGAAGGCGTTGCCATATACCGTCAAGGTGGAACATAGAGACATTGAAAAAGACGCAGCACCGTTAAAAGAACAATAAGACAAAAGAGTGAACAGCGCGTGCGGAAATGGGGATTAGTATGTCGTTTTCGGGAAAGGTAAAAGAAGAGCTGGCAAATCAGCGCAGTGGCGCAAGGCATTGTCAGATCGCAGAATTTGCTGCCATATTTTCCCTATGTGGTAAGATCGCCCCGCAAAAACAGGGAGAGTTGTGGCTGGAGATCCATACGGAGAACTTGACAGTAGCCAGAAAATCTTATATCTTAATTAGTATGGCGTTTCAGGCTGAGACGCAGATAAGGATTCGCAGGCACAGGGCGGTTTCTCGTACTTCCTCCTATTATTTGGTAGTACAGGAACAGCAGACTGTGTATGAGATATTAAAGGCCGTGAAAATACTGAACGAACAGGAAGATCGATGGGGCGATTTTTCTGCGGTACCGGAGCGGCTTGTACAAAATACCTGCTGTAAACGAGCATACCTTCGTGGGGCGTTTATGGTAGCAGGATCGATCACTGATCCGGAGAAGGCATATCACTTGGAGATTGCCGTTTTGTCGGAAAAGTATTGCAGACAGCTGCAAAAACTTATGGCATCGTTTGAGATTGACGCGAAGATCGTAGAACGCAAAAAATACTATGTGCTTTATGTCAAAGAAGGTGCTATGATCGTGGATCTTTTGAATGTTATGGAAGCACATGTTGCTCTCATGGATTTTGAAAATGTCAGGATCTTGAAAGAAGTACGCAATTCCGTCAATCGCCAAGTCAACTGTGAGACAGCAAACATTCAAAAAACGGTGACGGCTGCCGCAAGGCAGATCGAAGACATTCGTTACATAGAGTCTCACGGGGGGGTCAGTGTATTAAGCGATGGTCTGCGGGAGATTGCCGAACTTCGGCTGGATTACCCGGATGCACCATTGGCGGAGCTTGGTCAGATGCTGGCCAAACCGTTGGGAAAATCGGGAGTAAATCATCGTTTACGAAAGCTAAGCGAGATCGCAGAAAGTATGAAAATGGATTAGGTGCCTATCCCTGAACCAAAGGAGGAAATCAATCATGGTTACAAAGAAAATCAAAATTCAGATCAAAAGTGGACTGGAGGCAAGACCGGTAGCGGTATTAGTACAGGTTGCAAGCCAGTATTCCAGTAAAATTTATGTAGAGTGTGAGGACAAAAAAGTAAATGCCAAGAGCATTATGGGAATGATGACATTGGGACTTGCAGCAGGCGAGGAAGTGGTTGTCTCTGCTGATGGTGAGGACGAAACCAATGCGATGGAAGAGATCGAGAAATATCTCAGTGCGGCTAAGGCATAAAGACGCTGTAGCATCGGACGGAGTGCATCTGCCGGACAATACAGAGGATCTTATAAGACAACAGATACGAACGACACAGACAGCGGTTGGACACAGAGCAAATATCCAACCGCTGTTTATAGTAGAAAGGCAGTGGTTTCATCTATGAGTTTTACCCATTTACATGTGCATACTGAATATTCGCTTTTGGATGGCTCGTGCAAGATCAAGGAATTGGTTGCGAGGGCAGCAGAGCTTGGCATGGAACATTTGGCGATCACCGATCACGGAAACATGTATGGCGTGATTGATTTTTACCGTGCGGCGAGAGAAGTGGGCATTAATCCGGTCATTGGATGTGAAGTCTATGTGGCTCCCGGTTCGCGTTTTGATCGTGAAACGACAAAGGGAGAGGAACGATACAACCATTTAGTGCTGCTTGCGGAAAATAACACCGGATACGCCAATCTGATCAAGATCGTTTCCAAAGGATTTACCGAGGGATTTTATTACAAACCTCGTGTGGACTATGAAGTGTTGGAACAGTATCATGAGGGGATCATCGCGCTTAGTGCCTGCTTGGCGGGAGCGGTTGCAACAGCGCTTCGACATGGACAGTATGAACAGGCAAAAAAAGAAGCACTGCGTTTGAGTGAGATTTTCGGACCGGATCATTTTTATCTGGAACTGCAGGATCATGGCATTGCCGATCAGGCAACGGTCAATCAGGGATTGCTGCGGATGCATCAGGAGACGGGATTAGAGCTGGTAGCGACCAACGATGTGCATTATATTACGTCGGAGGATGCCGTACCGCATGATCTTTTGTTGTGCATCCAGACGCAGAAAAAGGTGCAGGACGAAGATCGTATGCGTTACGAGGGCGGTCAGTATTACCTCAAGTCGCAGGAAGAAATGCTCGCGCTGTTTCCGTATGCCAAGGAGGCGGTCGAAAACACGACCCGCATTGCGAGCCGTTGTCATGTGGAGATCGAGTTTGGACAATACAAATTGCCGCAGTATGATGTACCGGATGGGTATACTTCTGAGCAGTATTTGGAAAAACTGTGTATGGAAGGACTGCAGCAAAAATATGGTGCGCTCACGGATGAATTATCAGAACGCCTGAATTATGAATTGGACACGATCCGCACGATGGGATTTGTGGATTATTTCCTGATCGTATGGGACTTCATTAAATATGCGAGAGATCATGGGATCAGTGTCGGACCGGGAAGAGGTTCGGCAGCAGGTAGTATTGTTGCCTATTCGCTGGGGATCACCAACATCGATCCATTAAAATATGATCTTCTGTTTGAGCGATTTTTGAATCCGGAGCGAGTGACGATGCCCGATATCGATATTGATTTTTGCTATGAAAGACGACCGGAAGTGATCGAGTATGTCATGGATAAATATGGCAGAGATCATGTGGTACAGATCGTGACCTTTGGAACGATGGCGGCAAGAAATGCGATCCGCGATGTGGGAAGAGTGTTGGATCTTCCTTATAATTATGTGGATGTGATCGCCAAGCAGATTCCGATGCCACAGCAGGGGCAGAAGATGACCATTGCGGAGGCGTTAAAGGTCAATCCGGAACTTAAGGCAATGTATGATTCGGATGAGCAGGCGAAACATTTGATCGATATGTCTATGCGTCTGGAGGGTCTTCCAAGACATACTTCCATGCATGCGGCAGGTGTGTTGATCAGTCCCAAACCGGTTGATGAATATGTACCGTTGTCTAAGGCATCAGACGGCACGATCACGACGCAGTACACGATGACAACGCTCGAAGAGCTTGGTCTGTTGAAGATGGACTTTTTGGGACTTCGTACTCTGACGGTGATCCAGAATGCCGCTAAGATGGCAAATTTGCCGGACGATACATTGATGGACATTCCTTTTGATGATAAAGAAGTATTTGCGATGATCAGTTCCGGTAAGACGGAAGGTGTCTTCCAGCTGGAAAGTGCCGGAATGAAAAACTTTATGAAAGAGCTGCGCCCGGAAAACATGGAAGATGTGATCGCGGGAATCTCCTTATACCGTCCCGGTCCAATGGATTTTATTCCGCAGTATATCCAGGGAAAAAACAACCGGGAAAGCATTGTGTATGATTGCCCACAGCTTGAACCGATCCTGGCGCCAACCTATGGCTGTATCGTGTATCAGGAGCAGGTTATGCAGATCGTGCGCGGTCTTGCAGGATATAGCTTTGGACGAAGCGATCTGGTTCGCCGTGCGATGGCGAAGAAGAAGGCAAAAGTCATGGAGGCGGAACGCCAAAACTTCGTATATGGTAACGAGGAAGAGGGCGTAAAAGGATGTATCGCCAATGGTATTTCTGAGGAAGTAGCGCACAAGATCTATAACGAAATGATCGATTTTGCAAAATACGCGTTTAACAAATCGCATGCTGCGGCGTATGCGGTTGTTGCCTATCAGACAGCCTATCTAAAATGTCATTATCCGGTAGAGTTTATGGCGGCATTGATGACATCGGTGAAGGATAATACGGCAAAGGTGATCAGCTATACGATGAACTGTAAGGATCTGGGGATCGAAATCCTTCCGCCGGATGTGAACAAGGGATTCAGTGCGTTTTCTGTTGATGAGGGCAAGATCCGTTTTGGTATGTCTGCCATTAAGGGAATCGGTGTGCAGGTCATCGATCATATTGTGAAAGAGCGTACGCAACGAGGTCCGTTCGTTTCGTTGCAGGACTTTTTGGAACGGATGGGTTCCGGGGAAGTCAACAAGCATGTGGTGGAAAACCTCATCAAGGCAGGCGCGATGGATTCGCTTCCGGGTAATCGCAACCAGAAAAATATTGCATATTCCAATATGATGGATGCTGTTGCGAAAGACCGCAAAAATAATATGGTAGGACAGGTTTCACTGTTTGACTTGGGTGACGAAGAGCTGGCAAAGGAAAAACAGTATCCGCTTCCTCCGGTTGAAGAATTTGACAAGGAAGAGCTGCTAGCATATGAAAAAGAAGTCATGGGTATTTACATCAGTGGTCATCCGTTAGAGGAATACTATGATCTGATGGAAAAGAACTGCACTTGTCATTCTTCTGATTTTGTGTTAGAGGAAGAAGATGAGGAGCAGGCAAAAGTGGCAGACGGTGAGATGGTGATCGTTGGCGGACTTTTGGAGAATAAAACGATCAAAACGACAAAGAATAATACGATGATGGCATTTATTACGGTCGAAGATCTATATGGCACAGTCGAAGTGATCATCTTTCCGAGAGATTACGAAAAGACGAAGCAGTTTTTGCAGGAGGGCAGTAAGATCTTCGTGAAAGGTCGTGCCCAGACTTCCGAAAACCAGGATGGCAAGATCATTTGTCAACAGATCATTCCTTTTGACCGGATTCCGTGCGAATTGTGGATACGGTTCCCGAATAAGCAGGCGTATGTGCAGGAAGAACAGGAATTACTGCGCAGTATTTCTTCGTTCGATGGGAAAGATCAGGTCTGCATCTATCTGACGGAGGAAAAACAGGTCAAGAGACTGCCAAGGTCTTATGAGACGAATGCGCGCGCTCTGCTCAGTCAAAATGTTCTCCAAAAGTACGGAGAAGATTGCGTGGCAATTAAGGAAAAGAGTATTGAAAAAAACAACAATTTAGCGTAAAATTATAAATGGTATGTGTAGACCTACAAAAGATAACAGTACCGGAGAGATCAGGCTGGATGAACACAGATCATGCAGAGGCTGTTAGGTACTGCCGGAATATAAGGAGGACATTATGGGCAATGCAGTAAAGACGATCGGTGTATTGACAAGTGGTGGAGATGCACCTGGTATGAATGCGGCAATCCGTGCGGTAGTCCGTACCGGTATTGCAAATGGCTTGAAAGTAAAAGGAATACAGAGAGGTTTTGCAGGACTTCTTGAGGAAGAAATTATTGATATGACATCGATTGATGTATCAGATATTATTCAGCTTGGCGGTACGATCTTATATACTGCCCGCTGCTTGGAATTTAAGGAGCTGGAATATCAGAAAAAAGCTGCAGAAATTTGCCGTAAGCATGGCATTGATGGTATTGTTGTCATCGGTGGTGACGGTTCCTTTAATGGTGCAAGCAGACTGTCCGAGCAGGGCATCAACACGATCGGTGTACCGGGAACGATCGATCTGGATATTGCCTGCACAGAATATACGATTGGTTTTGATACGGCGATCAATACCGCAATGGAAGCCATTGATCGTCTTCGTGATACATCTGAGTCGCATGAGCGATGCAGCATCGTGGAAGTTATGGGCCGTACAGCAGGTCACATCGCATTGTGGACCGGTATTGCCAGCGGTGCAGAGTACATTTTGACGACAGAGGAATATCATGGAGATATTCAGCGTATCATAACAAAGATTCAAGACCGTCGTAAGATGGGTAAGAAGAACCACATTATCGTAAATGCAGAGGGTGTTGGAAATTCTAACGAGATGGCAAAGGTCATCGAGCTTGCTACAGGCGTAGAGACAAGAGCTACGATTTTGGGACATATTCAGAGAGGTGGCAATCCAACTTGTAAGGATCGTGTGTATGCTTCTGCAATGGGTGCAAAAGCGGTTGAGCTTTTGTGCGAGGGAGCAAGCAACCGAGTGGTAGGATACCATAATGGTCAGTTCCAGGATTATGACATTCAGGAAGCACTGGCAATGACAAAGGGATTGGATCCATATTTGTTCCATATTACAAAGAAATTGACGACCAGAGGTTAAGACGAAATAAGAGATTGGCATTTGAACGCATCGGGTGACTGATCTTTCGTCAAGGCAGGATTTGCCGGCAATGAGAAGATGCGTAGAAAAGAGGATGAATATGAAGAAATTTTTGAAATTTTTAACATGGCTTGCAGCAACAGCAGCAGTTGTGCTTGGCGTATTGTATGTAATCAAGAAATACTTTGGCTGCGAAGAGGAAGAAGACATGGAAGAGGAAGATTATGATGATGTCTTTGCAGATGAGGTAGATGATCGAGAGTATGTAACTCTGGACATTGATGGTGAGGATGAAGAGGAGCAGACAGAAGAGGCGCAGGAAGACGAAGAGAAATAGTCTTTGAGTTGATTAATTAGTTGTCGAAACAGCATATTCTTCATAAAAAGGGATGTAGTCGGCGGTGTTATCGCTTTCGGCTACATCCCTTTTTTGCTTAATAGGAAACTTTTCGTTTCCTATTAAGCAAAAAACGCTCCGCGAGGATGCGATCACTGCACAGAGGAAGATTGCTAAAGCAATTGTGCAGTGACGCGCAAAGTGGTCAAGCCCACTTTGTTCCTATTATTAGGAAACTGCTCATTAAGAAATTTGTGCTTTTTGTCCTTTTGCCGCCCGCTTGCGTGAGCGGATCTTCTTTGGATAATAAGTTTTTCCATCGAAGGTTACGGTTTCCAGATCCGGTGTGACAAATCCGGCATATTTGACAAGGTCTTTGGCTGTCAGGGAGATTCCTTTCACTCCACGACCTGTTTTCTTTAATTCATTGACTTCAGATAATGGATAGCCCAGAGACAATCCCTGCTCGGTGATCATGATCACTTTACGGTCGCCTGCAATAGCGTCTTCGACGGTGACAGGCTGTACGCAGACAAGTGAGTCGTTCTCTGCCAGTTTGGTAGCAGCAACGGTCAAGCGATTGGTTTCAAACTCGACACCGGATACCAGTTTGACAAAGCCCTGTGCGGTGACAAAGAGAAGCTGACTGTCAAACAGATCGCGGAAACTGATATATAACAGCGGTTCGTCATCTTCCAGTTTGCACAGTGTCTGGATCAGAACGCCCTTATCCTTGGCTCGTCCTTTTGGAATATTCATTGCCTTAATCTGGTGCATATTACCACCCTTTGTAAATACGCACAATCGATCAGTGTTCATAAGTGGTGTAATATGATGATATTCTTCCAAAGTTTCCGGTGCAATACGGGAGTAGGAGGAAGCATCCACCGACTTGGTATAACCAAAACGATCGACCAGTACATACAACTCTTCTTCCTTGACTTCTTCCACATAATTCTGCAGTGTCATGTTGGCAAGCTCTGTGCGTCTTGGCGTAGAGAACTGTTTTTTGTAAGCCTTGAGTCGTGTTTGGATCACGCCGTGCAGTTCTTCTTTATCCCCCAATACCTTTTGGTATTCAGCAATGTTGGCAAGCAGCGTGTCGTTTTCCTGATGCAGTTTTAACAACTCCAGTCCGACCAGACGGCTCAAAGGCATAGCGAGGATCGCATCTGCCTGTGCCTCGGTAAAGTCGAGTGTTTTTGCCTGTTTTTCAGAGGCTTTGCTACGGAAAGTAATATCCGTCGTATCACCGTTGACCAGACAGCTTTTTGCCTGCTTGACCGAAGAACTTCCGCGAAGGATCTCGATGATCAGGTCAATGACATCGGTTGCCTTGATCAATCCCTCAACGATCTCCAGACGGCTGTTTGCCTTTTCTAGAAGATAGGTGTACTCCTTGGTGTACAATTCCTCTTGGAAGAGTACAAATTCCTGGATCAAAGATTTGAGATCAAAAGTGATCGGCTGTTTATCTTTGACGGCAAGCATGTTGACACCGTAAGTGTCTTCCATTGCGGTCTTCTTATATAAACCGTTTAACAGGTTGTCAATATTGCGGTCTTTTTTGACCTCAATGACGAGGCGGATTCCTTCCTTAGAAGACTCATCACGCACATCATAAATCTCATCAAATACCTTATCCCTTGTGAGGTTGACCAGACTTTCCAACAGCTTTGTTTTGTTGCCTGCAACGGTATAAGGAATTTCCGTGATCACGATATTAGTTCTGCCATAATCGCTTTTTTCAATCTCGGTTTTGGCGCGAACCTTTAATTTCCCTTCGCCTGTACGGTAAATATTCTCGATCTCTTCTGCATTGGTAATGATCGCACCGGTTGGGAAATCCGGTCCTTTGATATATTTCATCAGACCGGAGATCGTGATATCCGGATTTTTCATATAGGCAATGACGCCATCAATGACTTCGGACGGATTGTGTGGCGGCATATTCGTTGCCATGCCGACCGCAATACCGGTCGTTCCGTTGATCAACAGATTAGGCAGTGTGGCAGGAAGTACCAGAGGTTCTTTTTCACTTTCGTCAAAGTTTGGACCGAAAGGTACCAGCTGCTTGTCCAGATTGCCCAACATCGTCATTGCTCCTGCGGATAATCTTGCCTCGGTATATCGCATTGCAGCAGCACTGTCACCGTCGATCGAGCCAAAGTTACCATGACCATCCACCAAAGGAATGGATAACGAGTAATCTTCCGTCATATGTACGAGAGCATCGTAAATAGAACTGTCGCCATGTGGGTGATATTTACCCATCGTATCACCGACGATACGCGCACTTTTACGATGTGGTTTATCGGGTGCCAGCCCAAGTTCCGTCATAGCATATAAAATACGGCGCTGTACCGGCTTTAAGCCATCCCGCACATCAGGAAGAGCACGGGAGATAATGACACTTACCGCATAATCACGGTAAGAATTTCGCATTTCTTCAGTAAAATCCAACTGGATGATCGAATCTTTTTGTAATTCCATAATTCTCTTGAATTCCTTTCTAGGTCCTACCCTCATTTCTGTGTTTTCTTGTATGAGGGATTAGATATCAATGGTTGCATATTTGGCTTCTTCCATAATGAACTCACGGCGTGGTGGGACATTGCTGCTCATCAGCGTCGTGGTAATATCGTCAGCTTCTACCGTATCACTGATCGTTACCTGAGCCAGGATACGGCTTTCCGGATCCAGTGTTGTCTCCCAGAGCTGTTCGGCATCCATTTCACCAAGACCTTTGTACCGCTGGATTCCCAAAATCTTATTTCCTTTGATCTTGCGGAACTTATCCAGCTCAAAATCGTTAAATACATAACGGGAATATTTCTTTTTGCCTTTTTTCTTGCGAGCAGAGTCAGCGGTAACTGCCTGTGCATCCTCTGCTGTTTCCCTCGCGCCGGCTGCCTTTTCGTAATCGACTTTATACAATGGAGGCAGTCCGCGATACACCTTGCCGGAATAGATCAGATCCGGCATGAAGCGGTAAAAGAAAGTTAAAAGCAGGGTGCTGATATGCGCGCCATCCACATCGGCATCCGTTAGGATAATGATCTTGTCGTAGCGCAGTTTGGAAAGATCAAAATCATCGCCAATACCACATCCAAATGCCGTGATCATAGATTTGATCTCGTTGTTTACCAATATTTTTTCTAAAGTTGCTTTCTCGACATTCAGGATCTTACCACGCAGAGGTAAAACAGCCTGTGTCTTACGGTTACGAGCGGTCTTTACCGTACCGCCTGCGGAATCACCCTCCACGATATAGATCTCACATTCCTCGGCCTTCTTGGAGGTACAGGCTGCCAGTTTACTCTTGGTATCCATGTCGTTAAGACTCTTTAATGCAGCATTTCTCGCCTTGTCGCCTGCTTTTCTGGCGTTGTAAGATTTCATGGAATTATCCAATATTTTCTTGAGAATATCTACATTTTTATCAAGATAGTGCTGTACTTCCGTACTGAATACCTCATCGACTGCCGTTTTGGCATCGGTATTGCCGAGTTTGGTCTTCGTCTGTCCTTCAAACTGTGGATCAGGGTGCTTGATGGAGATGATCGCGACAATACCGTTACGAATATCCTTTCCATCAAAATTCTCATCTTTATCTTTGAGTACACCGAGTTCGCGAGCATATTGATTCATGACACGGGTCAATGCCGTCTTAAAACCGGTGACCAGAGTTCCGCCATCTGCTACATTGATGCGGTTACAGAAAGGATTGATCTGTTCCGTAAAATTGGTCGTATACTGAAAAGCGATCTCGACTTCAATGTCACCGCTTTTTCCTTCAATATAGATCGGTGTGTCGTGGATCGTATTGGCATCGCGGTTGATATAAGAAACAAAACTCTGGATGCCTAATTCTTCCTGATACACTTTTTCTTCCTGTTCTGCTTCATTTTTATAAACAAGCTTTAAGTTTTTATTTAAATAGGCAATTTCCTTTAATTTTTTCTTGACGATCTCCGGTTTGAATACGATCGTTTCAAAAATTTCCGGATCAGGATAAAAAGTGACCTTGGTTCCCGTATCGCTCTTACGGCATTTGCCGATCACTTCCAGTTCGCCATTCACCAATGGGCTGACGGGGTGACCGCCGTCTGCGTATTCATCCCGGTAGATCAGACCGTTTCGCTTGACTTCGACGATCATGCGGGTCGAGAGTGCATTGACAACGGAAGAACCTACACCGTGCAGACCGCCGGATACTTTATAGGCGGAGCCGGAGAATTTACCGCCGGCATGTAGGATCGTATAGACAACTCGTACCGTTGGGATCTTTTTCGTCGGATGAAGATCGACCGGAACGCCACGCCCGTTATCTTCGATACAAATGCCGCCATCTTTCTGCATGGTAATATGAATTTCTGAACAATAGCCCGCAAGATGCTCGTCGATCGCATTGTCCAGAATCTCCCAGATCAGATGATGCAGTCCTCTTGAACCGGTAGAACCGATGTACATGCCGGGGCGTTTGCGCACGGCTTCCAATCCTTCCAGGATCACAATTTCTTTACCTGTATACTCTGCCATGTTTACCTCATTTCCTGGAGGGCAAAGCAGTGCCCTCACATATGTATTTAGTTAATGAATATGCCATGTTTCTTTACAAAACACAAACATTTGTTCGCCACAATTCTCTATTATAGCATATGGGAGATTCTATTGCAAAACGAAATAACTTTTGATATGATTAGAAACGATAGCGGTCGTATACAATTATACGATGCAATATGAATAAAAATTTTGAGAAAGAAGGCAGAGAGTACCCATGAAAAAGACACCGTTTGTGACAAAAGAACAAGTAACAGAAATTGCAAAGACTTACCCAACCCCTTTCCATATTTATGACGAGAAGGGAATCCGCGAAAATGCGCGAAAAATGAAGAAGGCATTTTCCTGGAACAAAGGATTTCGTGAATATTTTGCGGTTAAGGCAACTCCAAATCCATTTATTTTGAAAATTCTGCAGGAAGAAGGCTGTGGCGTAGACTGTTCTTCTTTGACGGAACTGATGATGTCAGAGGCATGTGGTTTTACCGGATCAGATATTATGTTTTCTTCTAATGTAACTCCTGCAAAGGAATATCAGAAAGCAAAGAAATTAGGAGCGTATATCAACTTAGACGATATTACGCATATTGATTTTTTGGAGGAAGTAGCAGGAATTCCAGAGACAATCTGCTGCCGTTATAATCCGGGTGGAGTGTTCCAGATGGGAACGGACATCATGGACAATCCGGGAGATGCCAAGTATGGTATGACCAAAGAGCAGTTGATCGAGGCGTTTAAGCGTTTGAAGAGCATGGGAGCAAAGAAATTTGGTATCCATTCCTTCCTGGCAAGTAACACGGTAACGAATGAATATTATCCAACTTTGGCAGGAATCTTGTTTGAACTTGCCGTTGAAGTAAAAGAAGCAACCGGTGTAGAGATCGCTTTTATCAACCTGTCCGGTGGTGTTGGAATCCCTTATACTCCGGATAAAGAGCCAAATGATATTGCCGTGATCGGTGAGGGCGTACACAAAAAATTTGATGAGATCTTAGTACCTGCCGGAATGGGCGATGTTGCAATCTTTACTGAACTTGGAAGATTTATGCTTGCTCCTTACGGTGGACTGGTAACACAGGCAATCCATGAGAAGCATATCTATAAAGAATACATTGGTGTAGATGCGTGTGCCGTCAATCTCATGCGTCCTGCAATGTACGGAGCATATCATCATATTACCGTCCTTGGCAAAGAAGATGCGCCATGTGATCATAAGTATGATGTGACAGGATCTCTATGTGAAAACAACGATAAATTCGCAATCGACCGTATGCTTCCAAAGATTGATATGGGTGATTACCTGTTCATTCACGATGCAGGAGCACATGGATTCGCGATGGGTTATAACTACAACGGTAAATTAAAATCAGCAGAACTGTTACTGCAGGAAGACGGAAGCGTCAAGATGATCCGTCGTGCAGAGACACCAGCCGATTACTTTGCGACCTTTGACTTCTGCGACATCCTGAAAAATGTCCAGGAATAAAAGATAAAACGGAATACTTTCAACAGGAGCTTTGTCGATGCCGGCAGAGCTCCTTCTTGCATTATCCTAAAAATTTATTTACAAAAGAAACTAAAGTCTTTGGGATTCTCTCCGATAAATACTATGAGACATAGTAAAAGCAAACAAGGTGGTGATTAGCATGAGAGTAGATGCAATAAATCAGATCAGCCAGGTTTATAACCAGCCTAAGACAAGACATAATGTCAAGGCAGATAAGGCATACGGCAAGGATAAGTTACAGATTTCCCAGACGGCAAAAGATTACCAGACTGCTAAGCAGGCAGTGAAGGATGCGCCGGATGTTCGTATGGATAAGGTGGAACAGTACAAGGAGGCGATCGCTTCCGGTACTTACAATGTATCTTCACAGGAAATTGCTGAGAAAATGGTAAGCAAATATTTTGATGCATTGTACTAAGCAAAAGACGATTTACATCGGAAGAAGAGGTAGACCAGTTGGCAAGTTTAATAGATGAATTGACAGGGATCTTGCAGCAGGAGCAGGAGATGTACCAGCAGTTGATCCCGATATCCGAGCAGAAGACACAGGCATTGATCACGGAGGATCTGCCCAAACTGCAGGAGATTACCGCACGAGAGCAGGAGATGTTAGATCAGGCTGCTGCGGTAGGACATCGACGAGAGGAAGTGCTGCAGAATATGGGCATGGTACTCAACCGAGATCCGAAAGATTTGAATCTGACCGGATTGATCGCACTGCTTGCAAAGCAGCCGGAAGAGCAGGAAAAGCTGGCAGCGATGCATGATTCATTGCGAGCGACGATGAATCGGTTGGTGGATGTCAATGAGAAAAACAAAAGTTTGATAGAAGCTTCCCTTGAAATGATTGAGTTTAATATGAATTTCATTCAAAGTACACGGATGTCGCCGGGAAACAATAACTACGACAAAAATGCAGCATCAGCAGGAACGGCAAGTGCAGGATATGGCACAGCGTCTTTTGATGCAAAGCAGTAATGCCGGAGTAGATGGGGTGAATCAAATCCCCCATCGGATGGTTTTTCGCACATCCGTTTTTCTATGGAATAGGAAATTATTCATGGAGCAGTGTTGCACGAAGAGCAAAACGCTGATTTTGCTCCTTTGATGGAATTACATTACAGGAAAGAGAGACAGGAAAATGAGTTTATTTACCAGTTTTAATGCAGGAGTGTCTGGTTTGCAGGCGTCCCAGGCGGGGATCAATACAGCGGCTCACAATCTGGCAAATACAAAGACGACAGGTTACACCAGACAACAGAATATATTAAGAGATACCTATTACAACACCTTGAAGGTGACGACTAAGGGGATGCAGCAGATCGGATATGGAACGAGCGTAGCAGCTGTTCGTCAGATCCGTGACATCTTCTTGGACAAGGAATACCGCGTGGAAGTCAGCAGACAGAAGTTTTACGAAGAGCAGGTAACGACTTCCGAAGAGATAGAAGATATTATGGGTGAGTTGGAAGGTGTAGAATTCCAAAATTCTTTGCAGGATGTTTGGGATGCATTACAGACAGTGTCCATTGATCCGCAGAGCATTGTAAACCGAGAACTTTTGATCTCCAAAGCGCAGTCTTTTGTGAATACAGCCAAAGATGTGTATCAGACTTTGATGAATTATCAGGTCAATCTTAACACAGAGATTGTTTCGCAGGTGGAGGCGATTAACAGCATCGGCGAAAAGATATTGGCATTGAACCAGATTATCAGCAGGGCAGAAGCATCCGGCGTAGAAAATGCAAATGACTACCGTGATGCGAGAAATCAGTTGATGGATGAGTTGGCAGAGTATACCTATTATACATATAACGAGGACGAACGAGGCAATGTCAACATTTATATTGGCAATGCTCCATTTGTAACAGATGCCAAAAGCTATCATATGGGTGTGGATCGGATCAAGACAGAAGAATACAATCCTGCGACACAGAAATACGAAGTAACTTCCGTGTCTGAAATGTACAATGTTGTATGGAGAGATAATGGATATTCCGATGTTTATGACCTGGAGACGGCATATTCTGCGAAGAGAATGACCGATACGGGATCGTTGCTTGGTATTTTGACAGCGCGAGGCAATGGCGTTGCTAAATATACGGATATCCCACAGAAACCGAACAAGGCAGACTATACCGATGACGCCGGAAACTTCGATGAGACAGGCTACTATCTGGCATTAAATGATTACAATGATGATCTGAAAACTTACAATAATACAACAGGTAATTCGATCATCACGAAGATACAGGCACAGTTTGATCAGTTAATACACGGACTTGTGACTATGATTAATGATGCGTTTTGTCCAAATATTTCACAAGATCTTACCGGAGTGACGGGTGTAGATGCTAACGGTAATGCATTTACCGGAGATGGCAAATATAAGATTTTGGATGTGATCAATTGTGCGGTTGGTACCGATGATGATACGACGATCGGTACGGAACTGTTTTCCCGTAAGGCAGTGGATCGTTATCAGGTGATCACACTGACCGGACAGGTGTATGGAACGGATGCAGATGGCAACCGGATCCCGCTGGCACAGGAAGTGACAGATGCAGACGGCAATGTCAGCTACAAATTATATGTGTACAACGAAGAAAAGGAAGACGATCTCAATAATCTGTATACCTTGATGAATTTGCAGATCAATCCAAAAGTGACAGAGGATTATGCATTGCTTCCGGTCAAACTCAATCCGGAATTGGGTGAGACAGGCGGTTATAATACAGCTGTATTTGAGAAGATATTGAGTAACTGGAATGAGAAATTTGCAGTGCTAGATCCGAATAATGAAACATCCTATACCTATGCGGAATATTACCGCTCGATGGTGACGGAGCTCGGAGCACAGGGAAGTACCTGGAAGAGCATGGTAGATAACCAGGAGAAACTGACGCAGAGTGTGGAAGATAAAAGACAGCAGGTTATGGGCGTGTCTACTGAAGAGGAGATGACAGATCTGCTCAAGTATCAGCATGCATACAATGCAGCGTCCCGTTATATATCCGTGATCGATGCCATGTTGGAACATTTGATCACCAGATTGGGGTAAGACACATAGCACAAGATAGAAAGGTATGGTGACGAATATGCCATCAA
>JALEPA010000181.1 GCA_022766515.1 Lachnospiraceae bacterium
ATACGCATTCCCAAAGCAGAATTTTCTCCAAGCAGATCCTGAAAAGTTCCATCCACTGCAGATTGATATGCCAAACTTTCGTCAATATGCATCGTGCCTTTCTCATCCACTGTAATTCCTGCAGACTCTAAATCTGACAAAAACGGATGAAGTACTGTCTGCATTTCACGAACCAACTTTGGCATATGCCCTGTTTCCTTTTGATAGTTCCAGGAACTTTCCACCATACGGTTATAACTGTCCACCATATTTTCTACACCCTTCATGATCTTTTCATCATCGGGCATATAAGAAATGTCGGCTGCCTGCTCACCTACATGGCGCATCTCAACTTGCAGACTGCGCGCCAATTTGAAACGATTCGACATAGACTGCTTGTCAACGCCATTCAATTCAAATTGTGCATTTTCCGGTTGACGGATAACTCGATTCAACCCATAATACGATACAATTCCCTCCGGATGCTGTCCATCGGGACGATCCTCAAAGCTCATGATAACATCACCATCGGGTGTACCCGTTACATCAGACTCCAAACGCATTGCAATCTTACCCGCTTCCCGTGAAACCGGAGATGCAACAACACCTATGTGTGCTTTTGTAATGAAATCTGACAGGCCGCCAATCACATCACTATGCTTAGCATCTTTCTTGATATTATACTGAAAATCATACGAAACATCGTTCACTGCAATCCGAAAGCGGTAAGTACCCGCCTCCAAACTCTTACTCGTTTCGTAAAATTCTTTGCTCATGTTCACCTGCGTATTTGCCAGCTGATTGACCTTGAGCGAAAATGAATCCGGTAACGCATCATAGTCGTCCGTATCGATCCAAACTCCTACCTGTTCCTCATCCGATGAAGTAGCTTTGCGTTGCGCAAATAATGCATCAGCATCCCCATTCATCAACTCTTGAAAAGAGGTATGCAAAGCGATCGACGACTCTTTCACCTGTAAAGCATATGCCTGTTTGTCATCTGACAAATGAACCATATAAACAGGCGACGCCATCGTTCTCTTCGCAATGTCTTTTAAAACAGAGCGTAATTCCGAACTCTTGTGGGCGCTATATTTTGTTGTAGCTGGTTTTGTATTCCAACCGGTAATCAGATAATTGTATACATTCAAATCCATACCGGGTCACTCCTTTCCTTGGATAACCGCTGCTGCCATCGCCTCCGTGCTTTGGCATAGTACCTACAAGTTTATACTTCTTCTATTATAATCAGTCATTTCCTATGCTGTCAATCGTAAAACTGCACAAATTAAATAGGAGAAATTTTCTCCTATTAAGAAAATTTCTCCTATCAGGTTCGTTGCTTTTATATTCTATGCATGTAGAATAGCAGACAGATTGTTCATAATGCCCTGCGCTACCTCCGGATCATTCATCGTATACACATGAATGTGCGAAATCCCATTGGCGATCAGATCAATGATCTGATCCGTTGCATACGCAATTCCCGCCTGTTTCATTTTTGCAGGATCATCGCCAAACCAATCTACGATCGACTTGAATCTCGCCGGCACACAGCTTCCTGAAAGCTGGATGCTCCGCTCTACCTGATTCTTGCGCGTAATCGGCATAATCCCCGCAATCACAGGAACCATCACGCCAGCCTCACGAAGTCGATACATATAATTATAGAAAATGCTGTTATCAAAAAACATCTGTGTCGTCAAAAACTCACAACCTGCGTCCACTTTCGCCTTGATGTTTTTAATATCCTGCGCCTTGCTGACTGCCTCCGGATGTCCCTCCGGGTAACAAGCTCCACCAATACACATCTCCGGCGCAACTTGCTTGATGTATTCCACCATCTCCACAGCATAATGAAATTGATCCGGCAACGGAAAATCCGTCTCCGTTGGAATATCTCCACGCAATGCCAATACATTCTCAATGCCCGCTTCCTGCATACGCATAAGCTGCTCCCGCACGGTCTCCTTAGTCGATGATACACAAGTCAAATGTGCCATTGATGGGACTCCATAGGCTGCTTTGATGTCCTTTGCGATCTGCACCGTATATGCACTTGTCCCGCCACCTGCTCCATATGTAACGCTCATAAAGTCCGGCTTTAAAGATGCAATTTCCTGTACGGATCGGCTGACAGCTTCCATTGCGGTATCCTTTTTGGGTGGAAACACCTCTAGCGACAATGTCACTTTGTCTTCCTGCAATAATTGTGTTATCTTCATAAATTTCCTCCTAGGATCAGGGCATCAGCGGTTTCAAAAATAGTCTGCCACGAAAATCCAGACCTTCCGACTCTCTAACCCTTCTCGTTAATATCACAACTATTTTACCGCGAAGTCCACAAAAAGTCATCAACTTCTTTTCTGTTGGATAACCTTTTTCTACACAGTGAAAACACCACCTTTTTCTCCCATAACAGTTCATTTTCACCGGCGCAGCTAATGCTACTGATGTATCTTACGCCAATCCGGCTAACTGTTTACCAAGCATCTGGCACTCCGCCAATTCGCTGTCGTCCGGAGTTTCATTGCAGATCAAGCCTTCGCCACCGATCACCGTTGCCCCTGCCTCTGTCATTCTCTGCTCCCAGTCGCGCATCCACTGGCCATCGCCCCAGCCGTAAGAACCAAACAGTGCGATCTGTTTTCCGCCTGCAAAAGTCTCTACTGATTCTACAAATGGCTCCATCTCCATCTCTTCCAAAACTTCTGCACCCATAGCCGGGCAGCCCAAAGCAAATGCCTTTGCGTTCTTTAACTCATCTAATGATGCATCACTGACAAAAACAACCTCAGCTGTCTTTCCGGCATCTGTGATCCCCTGTCCGATCGCCTCTGCCATTGCCTGTGTATTTCCTGACTGTGACCAATAAACAACATAAATCTTGTCCATAATAATCCTCCATTCTGTTACTTACTATTTGTTTTCTCCAACAGGACCATTTTTATACCTGTTGCTTTTAGTTAGTCATCACTAACCGTTATCATCATACTAACAGAAGCAAAGAATTGCAATAGGAAATCACTTGGTTGAGAAACAGTATCAAAAAGAGCAAAACCGGCGTTTTGCTCTGCAAGAATTGCTAAAGCAATTCTTGGTGGCATAACACTACATTTCGAACAATTTCCTATATAGGAATAAATCTAATTAAATCTGTCATTTTTTGCCGTACACTAACAAAAAATCTGTGAATTTGTTATAATAATAGGTTAAAATATCAATATGACTATATAAATGTAAGGAGTTTTTACCTATGAAAACACGAAAAGAAGTTTTAACCTATGGACTATCCTTTCCCTATACCTACCAGGATGCCCCTTTTCGCGATCCTAATTGGCAGCTTGTCCGAGTTCGTGGCAGCAAGAAGGCGTTTTTGTGGACTTATGAAAAGGATGGACAAATGCATATCAATATCAAAGTCGATCCGGAATGGCGAGATTTCTGGCGTGATGCGTACGATGCCGTCATTCCCGGCTATCACCAAAACAAGGAACATTGGAATACCGTGATCCTGGATGGCTCCGTTCCGGAAGACACGCTCAAACAAATGATCGCGGAAAGCTATGATCTGGTGTCTGACAGTCCAACCAAACGAATTTACGATGCCGTAAAACAGATTCCTCGCGGAAAAGTTGCAAGCTACGGTAAGATTGCAGAACTTGCCGGCAATCCTCGAATGGCTCGTGCTGTTGGAAATGCCCTGCATAACAATCCCGATCCAGAGCATATTCCCTGTTACCGTGTTGTCAATTCCAAGGGAGAATTAGCCGGAGAGTTTGCATTCGGTGGCGAAGGTGCACAGGCAAAACTGTTACAAGCCGATGGGATCGAGGTCGTAAATGGACGCGTAGATCTCAAAAAATACGGAATTTAAGAGCAAGGCATTTGCCTTGCTCTTCGTATCACACTTTATTTTTCTTTGCCCAGTTCCCAAAAAACAACTGCACTTGCCGCTGCTACATTTAACGAATCTACGCCATGTGACATCGGGATTTTGACGGTGTAGTCACATTGCTCGATCGTGCTTTTAGCAAGACCTTCCCCTTCTGTTCCCAAAACGATGGCAAGCCGTTCTTCCTGCCGCAAACTTGGATGATCAATCGAAACAGAGTCGTCACTCAGTGCCATCGCCGCTGTTTTGAAATCCAAATGTCGCAGGTACTCTACATACTGCTCTCCATCCGGCAAAAATGTCCACGGAACCTGAAATACTGTTCCCATGCTTACACGAATCGCGCGACGATACAGCGGATCACTGCAAGCAGGCGTAAGGAGCACGGCATCCATATTTAATGCCGCTGCTGAACGAAAAATCGCACCAACATTTGTCGGATTCACAACATTCTCAAGCACAGCAATGCGCCTTGCCCCCATGCACACCTCTTCAATGAATGGCTGATTTCCACGATACATTGCACATAACATGCCTCGTGTGAGCTGAAACCCGGTAATACCCGTCAGCACCTCAAACGGTGCTGTATATACAGGAATATCACCACATCGTTCAATGATCTTGCGTCCCTGTTTGTCAAAGTGTGCATCTTCCATGAGAAGTGATATCGGCTGGTATCCAGCATCAAGAGCCCGCTCTATCACGATTGGACTCTCGGCAATAAAGATTCCCGGCTGGTGTGCCGGGCGAAATTTCAGCTGTGCCTCCCGTTCTCTGGCATAAATGTCTAATTCCGGATATGTTAAGTCTTGTATTCTGATCCTTGTTGCCATACTGCTCCTCGTTTCTATGCATAGTTCTTTATCAAAATAATTTTCAGAGAAAAGTTCGCATTCTCTGAAAAGCATTATATCAGACATTCCTCGAAAAAGGAATATTATCACTTGACAATAAAATTCCAAATAATTATAATCGAAACTGTTTGAATTATAACAAAACCATTCTTACCAAAGAAATTCGGTAAGCTAGGAGGTACTTTATGGAACAGTCCTTTCACTACCAACTGATGGCAGTTCAATCTTTGGTCCAAAAAAAGATCTTGGAGCAGCTAAGCGATACCGATCTCACGATCGGACAGCCAAAAGTTTTAGAATATCTGGGGCATCATGATGGTATGAGCCAAAAAGATATTGCGCGGGCATGTCATATCGAGCCCGGATCGATGACTTCCATTCTTAATCGCATGGAAGATAAAAACATGATCGAACGCAGAATGTTACATGGGAATCGCAGAAGTCTTTATGTATTTCTGACCCCTTACGGAAAAGAAATGTGGCAACGGGTAGAGCAGGCATTTGCGCAGATCGAACAGGAAATCTGGCAGGAAATTTCCGAGAAAGAGCAAGAAGATTTTATGAAAACATTTCGCCAGATCTACGATAATTTAGCAACGAAATAATCGTGCGATGTGCGAGCAGTCTCCTGCTAAGATTGTGCTGGATTTGCAATAAAATAATGCAAAATTTTAGCCGGTAATTTCCGGCTAAAATTTTGTCAGATTCTCGGTAATCCGACAAAAAATACAAATAGAAATGAGGATAAACATGGATAAATTAAAACGCTATATTATATTTTTTATTGGACTTTTTATTAACTCCCTAGGAGTCAGCTTGATTACGAAAGCAGCTCTTGGTACTTCACCAATCTCATCAATTCCGTATGTTTTGAGTTTGAATTTTCCGCTTACATTAGGACAGTTTACGATCTTTTTTAGCATACTCTTAGTCCTGTTACAGCTCATAATATTACGCCGTAATTTCAAAGCGGAGCATTTGCTGCAAATCCCAATTTCAATGGCATTCGGTTACTTCATTGACTTAACAATGGATCTCCTTTCCTTTGTAGATCCAAAAATATATGTCGTTAAGATCTTTGCACTTTTGATCGGATGCTTGATTCTTGGCTTTGGCGTCTATACCGAGGTATTAGCAAATGTTGCTATGCTGCCGGGCAAATCCTTTGTTCGCGCAGTAGTCGAGGTATGGCATACGGAATTCGGAATATCCAAGGTCATATTTGATGTATCTCTGTCTGTGATCGCTGTTATATTATCTTTTGTGTTTACGGGACATTTGGAAGGAGTCCGAGAGGGAACGATCATTGCTGCCCTTTTCGTCGGTTTCATCGCCCGTACTTTAGGTCGTCTGCTAAAACCATTGGAGACTATTTTACTGGGAACGCCAGCGACAGACGACACCGATCCTGTAATTTCATCTGTACCAAATACCGTACAGGTCATCGCCATCGGACGCCAATACGGCAGTGGCGGTCACGATCTGGGACAGGAACTTGCGAAACGATTGGGCTACGCTTTTTATGATAAAGACATTATAAAACTTGCTGCCGGAACCACAGGATACTCCACACAATATATCGCCAAAAATGAGGAGGCCATGACCAACAGTCTGCTCTACGATCTGGTAAATCAAATGTATACCTATCACGCGGACTCTGAATCGCCAAAAGATAAAATATTCCGTGCAGAATCTGAGACGATCAAATCATTGGCAACCAAAGAAAACTGCGTCATCGTAGGAAGAGGAAACAATTTTCCCAACATAAAACATCTAATATAGCTTGACGCAATTCCGAATCACTCATGGAATATATATTCAACTTATGAAACTTTGATATCTTCCTTAACAAAATGACAGGGTCTACCCTTTTAAAACTTTTTGTACCTCTGCCTCATACTGCATTTCATACATTAACAAATCCTCCCTTGTTTGTCTAATTTACCTTTTTCTCCTTTAGTCTATATTCATCTTTCTATAAAATTCAGTAAATCAATTCAAATCC